>JAYTGR010000480.1:0-4884 GCA_043733205.1 Chthonomonadaceae bacterium | reverse complement strand
CGGTCTATCGTTCCGCCGTGCCTGTCATGGCCATCGCATTCGTGCCCGGCGGCAAAGAGATCGCGGTCGGCGGTTACTACGAAGTAACGGTCTGGAACGTCGAAACAGGCGCGCTGGTCAGGCGCTGGCAGCATCTCCCCGAGCGCATTCAGGCGCTCGCCTTCAGCAGGGACGGCAGGACGCTGCTGGTCGGCGGCGGCACTCCCGGCGAATACGGCGAAGTGTCGCTCGTCGATACCGCAACAGGGCAGAGATCGACCGTCCTGGACACGTTCAACGACATCGTGCTGACGGCAGCCTTCAGTCCGGACGGTAAGCGGATCGCCGCAGGCAGCGCCGACGCCGCCGTACGCGTTTACGATACCTTGGCGCGTAAACGTATATGGTCCGCCAATGTGCATTCGGACTGGGTGACAGGCGTCAGCTTCAGTTTCGACGGCCAGTTCGTCGCCAGTTCCAGCCGCGACATGACGGTTAAAGTCTATGAGGCCGATACAGGCAGCCTCTACACTACGTATAACGGCCACAACCGCCAGATCGGGAAGTACCAGGGCCACTCTCCGGTCTACGCGGTGCAGTTCGCGCCGGATAAACTGCTGGCCTACAGCGCAGGCGGCGGACAGTGGATACAGGTCTGGAACCCGGTGCAGGTGAAGGCGGAATCGGGGGACGCCGGGGACATGGAGGAGCGCTTCGCCAAGCAGAGCCACACACAGTATATTCCCCACGGCTTTACGAAGGACGTCTTCGGTCTGCTTGTGCGCGGCGATCGGATCTTCGCGACCTCTGCCGACGGACTGGTCAAACAGTTCGACCCCGGCACCCTCTCCAGCGTCCGCACCTTCCAGGGCCACACCGACTGGGTTTTCGCCCTCGACTACGATCCCGCCGCACACCGCCTGACGACCGGCGCCTACAACGGTGAAATCCGTATATGGGACACGCAGACCGGGCAGGCCCTGCTCTCCTTCACCGCCCAGCCTGGCCATGAGAAAAGAACTGCCGCTCTCACCGCCCTTCCGGGACAGAAACGCGGGAACTCTCGCTGACGAAATGTTGTTCCAGCATATATCTGATCGGCCGGAGGAACAGCGAAGATGGACAGGAAGAGTACGGATGGCGCACCGGAGGTTCGGGCCTGCCGCCATATACAGAAACACGTTCATGCCCTGGCGGACGACACCCTCCAGGGGCCGATGCGCTGGTATACCCGACTGCACTGCTCCTGCTGCGGCCAGTGCGGCACAACACTGAGGTCACTCCAGGCAGCGAAGCAGTCGTCTGCCGTTCCCGACGCTGCTGACCCGCTTTAGAACCAGTGCCTCTGTGACAATTGGGAGCGTTTGACCTAAATCCCCGTCCCCCTTTCCAGTTCACACAATTCGGCGAACAGTTTCCTCCGCGCTTTACCGGGTGACCTACCCCCGGCCCCTTCCCGATACGGGAAGGGGTGCCCTCACGCCGCATTGCCTTTGTGCGCTCGATCCTGTCACAGAAGCATAATGGAGGATTGAGGGCGTCTTTGTCTCATTAGGGAGGGGGCGGGGGGTTAGGTCGCCCGGTTAAGCGTGAAGGAGTCACTGTATCGTGGCAGTCTGGTGAGGGCAGCCCTATTTGGGCGCGTCGGTTCGGAACGGGGAGGCGGGCAGATTGTCGCTGTTCCAGAGGTTGACAACCGGATAGTTTGCCCAGCCGTAGCGAACAGCTGCAGGATCGGGAACCTGCGGGGACGAGACCAGGACGACATCTTTGCCCTGAATGACCGCATCGGCGTTGTAGAACTTCCCGTCTTTACCGGCGATGGTAAACCCAACCAGCTTTCCTTCCGGAACCGAAATCCCCTCTTCCTCCAGCGCGAGCGCCTTCAGACCCGTGCCTGCGCTGCCGAAATGCAGTTCGGCTTTGTGATCCCGCACACTCATGAAGCGGTAGACCGGCCCGTTCGCATCGATCTTTTCGCCGTAGGCGATACTGCGGGCGAGGAGCGCCAGACGCTGACCCACCGGCTCCTTATGTCTGGGGTGAATGTCTGCTGCCGTGCCGACGTCCGTGATGACCGCCATCCCGACCTTCGGCAGCACCTGGGTCGTGTAGAGCTGGGCTTCGCGCAGATGTGCCCAGGCCGTATCCTGCGGCTCCGGACTGAGCGCCATATACGGCGCAAGCTGTACGAGCAGGAACGGCATGTCCTTGATGCCCCAGTCGTGCCGCCAGTTGGTGATCAGCGCGGGCATCAGGGTGCGGTACTGATCGGCCTGTCCGGCGTTCGACTCGCCCTGATACCAGAGAAAGCCTTTGACCGTGTAGGGCGTGAGCGGCGCGATCATGGCGTTGTAGAGTTCGGAATACCGCCACAGATTCGGCCGGCCAGGGACATTTTTGCCTTCGGCTTTCGCCTTCTCGACCGCAGCCGGATAGTCTGCCATCGCCTTGTCGAACCGGGCCCGCGCCGGACCGTAGTTGTCCACGATGGGTTTCAGGACAGAATTGGCGGTCAAAACCTCTTCCCGGGTCCACGCTTCTGCAGGCGTCCCGCCCCAGTACGTGTCGATCAGACCGATCGGCACATGGCGCGCTTTTTCGAGATCCCGCGCGAAGTAGTAGGCGACAGCGCTGGAGCCGCCGACGGTATCCGGGCCGCACTCGGTCCACTTCGCCCTGACATCGTCCAGCGGCTTGTCGGAACGTGCCTTGTTCACGAGAAAGATCCGAATGTGAGGGTTCGCCGACCTGTCGATCGCCTGTTCGCCCGCGTACGCTCCCCGCAGCGCAAACTCCATATTCGACTGCCCGCTGCAGACCCAGACCTCCCCGACCAAAACGTTTTTCAGCTCGATCTCGTTTTTGCCCTTTACTGTCAAAGTAAAGGGGCCGCCTGCCTTGAGCGGCTTCAGCATCACGGCCCACTTGCCGTCTGCGTCGGCCGTCGTCACATCGCTCTGGCCCTGTATCGCGACGGTCACTCTTTCCGCAGGATCCGCCTTGCCGAAGATCCGCACCGGCGTCTGCTGCTGCAGCACCATATTGTCGGAAATAACCGACGACAGCGACACATCCGCCCGCGCCTGCGCGCCGGCACAGCTCAACAGCACGCCCGCCATTCCTGTGATCGCACCAAAACACCTGCTCCGAATTCGCAGCATAAGCACATCGCCCTCCCCCATAGATTGAGTAGAGGTTCGGAATGCGACACGCTTTTTCCTGCACTATCGTCCTCTCCGACGTGATTCGTCCCTTTCGGCGTGTGCGTCTGCGGCTGGCTCTTTGCAGGAGAACGCCGAGGGAAAAGGGAACCAAAGAAGAAAGAGACTGCAGTCGGCATAAGAGGAGCAGATCCATGAGCGATAATCAGACGAACTGGGCGGGGAACTATACCTATTCCGCCGAGCGATGGCACTTCCCAAAGACGGTCGAGCAGATCCAGGAACTGGCATCGAAGTGTACCAAGTTAAAGGCGGTGGGCACACGCCATGCGTTCAACGGCATCGCGGACAGCACGCAGGATATGGTCTCTCTGCTGCATTTCGATCGGGTGACAGCACTCGACAGAGCGCGCCGAACCGTGACCGTGGAGGCCGGGATCCGGTATGGTCAGCTTGCCCGCTATCTGCATGCAGAAGGGTACGCCCTGCACAACTTGGCTTCCCTGCCGCACATCTCGGTCGCAGGCGCGTGTGCGACAGCGACGCACGGCTCTGGCGACGCCAACGGCAATCTGGCGACGGCAGTATCGGCTCTGGAAATAGTGACTGCCAACGGTCAGCGGGCAGATCTCTCGCGCGAGCGCGATGGAGAACGGTTTGCAGGGGCGGTCGTTGGACTTGGCGGGCTGGGAGTGGTGACAAAACTGACCCTGGATATTGTTCCCACCTTTTCCATCCGACAGGATGTCTACGAGAATCTGCCGATGACGCAGCTGGAAGACCATTTCGAGGAGATCGTAGCGAGCGCGTACAGCGTCAGCCTGTTCACCGACTGGCGCGGCGGAACGTTCAATCAGCTGTGGCTGAAGAGCGTCGTCCCGGCTGGCGCGGATTTCCAGGCGGTGCCGGAGCGCTTCGGCGCGACACTCGCGACCGAACCCCGCCATCCCCTCGCAGGTCTCTCTGCCGAAAACTGCACCGAACAGCTGGGCGCTGCCGGTCCCTGGAGTGAGCGCCTGACGCATTTCCGAATGGAGTTCACTCCCAGCGCGGGCGAGGAGCTGCAGAGCGAGTATCTGGTGCCGCGTCGATATGCCTGCGCGGCGCTGCGTGCCGTCCAGGGAATACAGGAGCAGGTGGCTCCTCTCCTTCAGATCTCCGAGATCCGCACGGTGGCCGCCGACGATCTCTGGATGAGTCCGTGTTATCGGCAGAACTGCGTCGCACTCCACTTTACGTGGATAAAAGACTGGCCGAGGGTCAGGGCGCTGCTCCCGCGCATCGAAGCCGCACTCGCACCGTTCGACGCCCGCCCCCACTGGGGCAAACTCTTCACAACTTCCCCGTCGCGGCTGCAGTCACTGTATCCGAAACTCCCAGACTTCCTTCAGCTGCTCGCGTCATTCGATCCCGAGGGCAAATTCCAGAATGCCTATCTGGAGATGCTGCTCCAGAGATCAGACCGCCCGTAATTCGGGCGGTCACATGAACACCGTTCTCCCTGTGTTAAAAAATTAACGCTATGACCTTGACAAATCGGGTCGTCTATGTTAAATTATTAACATAGTCACCGAGGAGACCGATTTATGGCCTTTATGGACCCCTTGAGCCGGCGTGAGCGGCAGATCATGGATATCCTTTATCAGCATCACTCCGCCACCGCGAACGAGGTGCTGGCGGCGCTGCCCGATCCGCCCAGCTCGTCCGCTATCCGCACACTCCTGCGTATCCTGGAGGAGAA
>JAYTGR010000479.1:0-1639 GCA_043733205.1 Chthonomonadaceae bacterium | reverse complement strand
GGTTCTCGGGATCTTTCGCCAGCAGTTCCGGCGTGATCCGCGAAGCCTGCCGATAGGTCGCACTGGTCACGATCAGACGGTGCAGCCGCTTCAGCGACCAGGCCATTCCGTCGGCGCCTGCAGCAGGCCCGCTTCGGAGTTTTGACGGCGTCGTGAGGGCAGGCGTGTCAGACTTCCGACTTTTGCTGCCCGAGGAAGCTGCATTCTCTGCTGCCGGGGCGGAGAAGGCGACGGCCAGCCAGTCCAGGAGTTCGGGATGGGAGGGCGGCTCGCCCTGGTAGCCGAAATCCTGCACGGTGCGCACAAGACCGGCTCCGAAGAGCGCGGCCCACTGCCGATTGACCGCAACGCGGGCGGTCAGTGGGTTCTGCGGTGAGACCAGCCAGCGGGCGAAGGTGAGGCGGTTGGCAGGTCCTCCCGATGCTGCCGGCGGCAGACCGGGCAGTATCGCTGGGACGCCGGGCGTGACCTGCTCCTCGCGCTGCAGAAACTCGCCCCGATGATGCACATAGGTCAGGCGCGGATTGTCGGCCGGGCGCTCGCTGAAGGCCAGCGCCGTGGGATAGGCGGGCATCTGACGGCGGAGCTGGGCGACAGCCGCCCGCTCCGGCTCCAGTTCCGGCGCGACAGAGAGATAATGCTCCTTCAGACGCGCCTGCTGCGACGAGGTGCGCTGCGCGGCCGGCAGCAGCAGGATCTCCTCTATGTCCGGAGGCAGATCGGCCTCCACAGTGCGCGAGTCGGACGTGACGGAGAGCCGGAAACGACCGAGCGCCGCCGCATAGTACTGTTCGAAGTCGAGCTGGACCGAGAAAGTGTCGGCTTTCAGCGGCTCTGCCAGCCGGAAGACGGCGGCAGAAGCCTGTCCCTGCCTGCCGTTGATGCTCCATCCGGTCTGCGGGTTGCCGTCGATCGCGCCTGCAGCGGAGCCTATGCCGCTCTGCGTAGCGCCTGCCCACTTCACCGGCCTGCCGCCTGCCGTGAGCGCGATCTCGCTCAGGAAGAAGTCGCCGGGGCCGCCCTCATAGAAGACGCGGCCCGGACCCTGACCGGGCAGGCGGTCGTCGGGCAGCGCTTCCAGACGGAGGGCGGTGATTGGACGGCCATCGGTGTGCAGCTGCAGGGTGTAGACATCGTGCTTGGTCATATCGCCGCTGACGAAGACGGAACTGTCGTCCTGCACCGTCATGTGCGGGAGGTTGCTGACAGCCTGCGTCGGGCGCAGCACCGTCCAGTGAACCGCATGGCCCTCTGCCTCCTGCAGCCAGGCCGCATACTTGCGCTCCATCTCCTCCTGCCGCTGCACTTCGAGAGGGCGCAGATCCGTGGTGACCCTCTGTCCTAAACTCAGCCGAAAGCGGCCAATCGTGTGATGTCCCCCATACGCCTGTTCCAGCCGGAAAGTCCAGCGGCCTCCGCCAGGCAGACGGATCGGCTTCTCCGGGAAGAAGAGGGCCGTGCGCGGGACGTTCCAGTTTCCGGTTCCGGAGATCGCCCAGCCGGTTTTCGCGCTGCCGTCGATGGCGTTCTGCGCGGGAAATCCGTTCTGCGCGAAATCGGCCGTGGCGCGCACGAACCTGACCGGGATCGGCTTCTCCGCGCCGTCACGCGGGGCGGCCGTCGCGGTAAATTCCGTAAG
>JAYTGR010000478.1:0-4901 GCA_043733205.1 Chthonomonadaceae bacterium | reverse complement strand
CTTCTCTACCAGTTCACAGGAGACCAGGAGGGGCGCATTCTCCTTCGCCCATTTGGAGAGCGGCGGCATGGTCTTTCAGCCGCACAGCGGGCCCCTGGTAGCGGAAACTACACGTTCCCTGCAGGAAGCGCACCGACTTCCGTTTGTTGCCCTCGGCGGCGAGCTTCTCTTTGCAGTAGTGTTCCAGCGCGGCCCCGTGGCGGAACATCAAGTCGGCGGTATCAGCGTCCAGGGCGTCAATCATCTCCTGTGCCTGGACGGTGATCCGGATCTTCTCGGCGGCGTTGTTTGCGAGCTTTCGCAGGAACCATTCGGCCTGCGCGTCGCTCTCGATGCAGAACTGTGGGCGCACGACGGGCGCGTCGTCGGTGATGGTTTCGAGTTCGGTGTTCATGGGTCGGTGTTCTCCATGCCGGCCGAGTCTCTCATTATGAGAGACTCGATGCGGGCGGCGTGCGTGTTATCGGTCGAAGCGGCGGCGGCGCAGTTCCGCCAGGTCGAATGCGGCGGGCGTCGGGAGGAGATCCTGCTCGGGCGTCTCCTCTTCACGGCGGACTTTCTGCATAGCCCATTCGACGATAATAGTCGGGTGAATGTCAGTCATCGCCGGGGCATCTGGATCGGGCCAGGGCAAACCTGCTCGCAGTCGATCCTGCGCGTCGGTGTAGAACTCATCGGCTTCGACGCGGTTAGTGAAGGTGTCGAGCAGTTCACCTTCCGCCGTCAGCACTCCGAAGGTCGGCAGGCCGGAGAAGTCTGTCTGCATTAGGGAGACAGCCCCGTTCGTGCTTACGAGGCGGGTATAGAGCATAGGGGTATTCATCGGCTGGATACCTCCGGGCTGAGAAGAGCAAGGACGCGCAGACAACTCGCCTTGTGGTCGCTCTTAAACAGCATGATACCGTCCTGCACGACGGCCCAATGGCGAACACGTCCGGTGCAGAAGCGGGAGAGAACAATCAGTTTCAAGGTCGGTTCCTTTCGGGTAGAATGGAACCGGCGGGCCTTCCACAGTTCGCCGGTTCCGTGTGTCGGGGCATAGGGGATTGCTGTCTCCTATGCCCTTTTGCATCAGTCACGGGCGAACAGGGCCGCCATCTCTTCTTCGGTGCAAGGCTCGTCGCGTTCCAGCAGGGCGCGGATCACCGGCAGCGTGTGCCAGGGTCGGCTCCCGGTGATCGCGCAAAGCAGGAAGTGTGGATCACAGCCGGGGAAACGGCGTTCCAGGCTTTCCCATGCCGCCTCATACCCGCGTCGGCACTCCTCTCGTGTGAAGGTGTGGCGGCGAGGATCGGGACCGGGTCGGAAGCGTCCGGGATGGCTCTTCGCGATAGACACAGGCGAGCTCCTTTCCAGCAAGGAAAAGGGCGACGGGTCTCCCCATCGCCCTTTCGGTTGTTGTGTCTAAGCGAGAGTGCAGCCGTTGCGGTGCATCTCTTCCTGTGTCTGAGCCCAGGCAAGGCTGAGAGCGTTCCAGCGGGCGAAGTACGCCGCAGAGCGTTCTTCGCATCCACCACGCGGGCATTGCAGTCGCTTCTCCTCCGAAACGTCGTAGCGCATCTTCCAGTAAGCGAGTTCGTCGTCAAGGAGCGCGGGCAGCCCCTGGAGGTGTTTGCAGGCAACACGGAAGTCGGGATTTTGGAGATCGAGCGGGTTCTCGTTCTGGTCGGTGCAGAACTTGCAGGAGCAGGTTTGCGTTACCGGGTTCACCTTGTGCCCGCCGTCGTCTCCTTCGCGGAAGATCAGGAAAGCGAAGGGTTCGCCGGGGAAGGGGCTCACTCGGTAGCCGTCCATCCAGAAGGTTTCGGCGCGGTCCTGGATGCCTCTCAGGAACGCTTCACGATTGGTACGGAAAGCAAACTGGTTGTTGGTGTCGGGGTATTTTGTCTTTCCCATTGTCGTAACCTTTCGTTTGGTGTACAGTGGGCGCAGCAGCGGGTCTCAAGTCCACTGCGCCCGCCGGGGAAAGTGTTTCAGCACCGACCCCGGCTTTTTTCGTCGTGAGGTGTAAGGTGTTCGCTTCATGGCGGGTGGTGCATCGTTTCGGGGTGTTCCTGCGTTCTTGTGCGTTTAACAGGTGGAGGCTTTCGCCGTTCCCGGAACCTCTGTATTTAGTTTTCCCTTACACCCATATACTGCCTCAAAACACATAAAACAAGAAGTATTATATGGCCTATTTCGCTCTTTTTGGGAAAATAGCTGCACTGTCTGTCTACGTGTTTTATCATTGACACATGGAAGTGTTTCGGGGTATTATAGAGACAAGAAAGGAGGGCACAGGTTATGCAGGAATGGATGACTATTCGGCAGGCAGCGGAGCTTCTGGGGATCCACCGGCAGACGGTCTATCAGGCGATCCGAGCGGGGCGTCTCCCGAGCGACGAACAGTTGGACCGCGTGGTGGTGAAGCGGTCTGATGTGCTGGCCTATAAGGAGCGGACGGCAAGCATCGGGGCAGAGGGTGGCAGGCCGAAGAAGCCTCGACGTCCGGTTGGCCGACCACGTAAGCAGATCGAGACGGCGAACGTCGCGACTTCTAACACATCGCTAAGGAGCCGCCCAACAATAACTGCTTCATAATCGCCTCCGTTTGCTCGCGTGCGATGCATTAGTATCACCCTCACTATGTGGAGCGAAGGCGACGGAGCGATTCCCGCCTGATTACAGGATGGAATCTTTTGATCCCCACAAATTCGGAAGCATTTCAATCTGGGCAGCTAACCTTGCTGTCTTGCCAATCGGAGAAATCCTCGCTATAATGGGCAGAATGGCGCACATTTTCTGCAAAGGGGGAGGGACATGGCCCGTGGACCGAAGAAGGAATCACTGAAGGAGCGAGGCGCTGGAGCCGGCTCGGTGGCAGCGGCAGTCGTCGTTTTGCTTCTGTTTATGGGGTGGCAGGCGTATGTCTATTTCGGCTCTTCCCTGCCGCATATCCCCTCTGCGAACGAGCGGTTTATGATGCAGAAGGCCGAGGAGTGTCAGGGCGATATCAGGAAGCTGAACGAAAAAGACCAGGCGGCCCTGATGACGATGATGGGACGACAGGCGGGAATGGGTATCAGCTCGATGTACAGTTCGGCACACCATCCCCGCAGTCACCCGTTCTGGTAGAAAGGCTCTGAAAAACAGGCAGAGTATGGCGGCATTCTGCGGCGCGAACAGGCCGGAGGACGGGCTCCGGCCTGTCTGCAGGGGGGCGGCGTTCAGCCAAGTTCGAGGGCGTGGACGACGGTCTCCATGTCTTTGTCGCCGCGGCCGGAGAGGCTGATCGCGACGATGGTTTCCGGCGTCAGCTGCGCCTCCATCTTTTCCAGATAAGCGAGCGCGTGCGCAGTTTCAAGGGCGCAGATGATGCCTTCCGTGTGGGCCAGATTTTCCAGGGCCTTCAGGGCGTCGCTGTCGGTGACGGCGACATACCGAGCGCGGCCGGAGTCTTTCAGATAGGAGTGTTCGGGGCCGACGCCGGGATAGTCGAGGCCCGCCGAGATCGAGTGCGTCTCCGCTACCTGGCCGTCGCTGTCCTGCAGGAGATAGCTGGTCGAACCGTGCAGCACACCGGGGGTTCCAGCGGTTAGGGGGGCGCAGTGCCGTCCCGAATCCAGCCCTTCGCCCGCCGCTTCGATTCCGATCAGCTGGACTTCCCTATCCGCCATGAACGCGTAGAACATGCCCATCGCATTGGAGCCGCCCCCCACGCAGGCCAGGACATAGTCCGGCAGACGGCCTTCGCGCTCCAGACACTGCGCGCGGGTCTCTGTGCCGATCACCGACTGAAAATCGCGCACGATCATGGGATAAGGGTGCGGCCCGACCACGGAGCCAATAATATAGTGCGTGTCGCGGACGTTGGTGACCCAGTCGCGCATCGCCTCGTTGGTCGCGTCTTTCAGAGTGCCGGTGCCGCTCGTGACCGGGATCACCTTCGCGCCGAGCAGACGCATGCGGGCCACATTGAGCGCCTGCCGCCGCATATCTTCCGCGCCCATATAGACCTCGCACTGCAGGCCGAAGCGGGCGCAGACCGTCGCGGTCGCCACGCCGTGCTGCCCCGCGCCGGTCTCTGCGATGACGCGCTTTTTGCCCATACGCCTTGTCAGGAGAATCTGTCCGGCTGTGTTGTTGATCTTATGCGCCCCGGTGTGGCACAGATCTTCGCGTTTCAGGTAGACGCGCGCGCCGTACTGCGCGGAGAGCCGTTCGGCATGGTAGAGCGGCGTGGCACGGCCTACGAAGTCGCGCAGATGATAGTCGAGTTCGCGCTGAAACTCCGGATCGGCCTTTGCCTTCTCATACTCCGCCGCCAGTTCGTCCAGCGCCGGGATCAGAGTCTCCGGCACGAATCGCCCTCCGAACTCTCCGAATCGTCCCCGTGCGTCGGGAACTGCGGCTGTCATCTGCTCCACTGCCATGGCCTCTTTGCTCCTTACTGCTGTCGATAATATCTCATACTGCGGCGGCTGCTTAATACGGTGGTGAATACTATTATACCAGCCCATCTCTCCCCTCTGCCGAAAATTACAGATGCGGAGCCGGCCGAGACAGCCCTTCCGATAGTAGGATATAATAAAACAGCAGGCTGGAAAACTTTCCTTTTTTCTTTCTTTCTTTGATTTCTGTTCGATTCCTGCGGTCTGGGAGTACAGTACAACGTGATGCAAAAATCGAAAGTGCAGGGAGCGGCGCTGGTGCTCGGGAGTCTATTCCTGCTGCCTGTCCTCTGCCTGGCAGGCGGGCAGCAGGAGGACGATTTCGACCACCCAGCTATTCAGTATATCAAGCGATCGCCGGACGATGCGATCGGCCGCCTGCAAAAGCAGATGGATGCCGGCCAGGTGCGTCTGACCTATAACGCGCGTAACGGCTACCTTAGTTCCGTCCTGGCGCAGCTGAAAATCCCC
>JAYTGR010000477.1:0-1646 GCA_043733205.1 Chthonomonadaceae bacterium | reverse complement strand
CGGCCTGGACGAAGCGGAAGATGTTATCGACGAACAGCAGAACGTCCTGATTCTCCACGTCGCGGAAATATTCGGCGATGGTCAGAGCGGAGAGAGCGACGCGCAGACGCGCGCCGGGCGGCTCGTTCATCTGGCCGAACACCATGGCGGTCTTGGCGATAACGCCGGACTCCGTCATTTCGAGCCAGAGGTCGTTGCCCTCGCGGGTGCGCTCCCCTACCCCGGCGAAGACCGAGAAGCCTCCGTGTTCGGTCGCGATATTGGTGATCAGTTCCTGGATCAGAACGGTCTTGCCGAGTCCGGCGCCGCCGAACAGTCCGATCTTACCGCCCTTCAGGAACGGGGTCAGCAGATCGACGACTTTGAGGCCGGTTTCCAGCACTTCCTGCGCGCTGCTCTGGTCTGCAAAGGAGGGTGCGGGCCGATGGATGGGCCAGTACTCGGTGGCGTTGATCGGGCCGCGCTCGTCGATCGGCTTGCCGAGGATGTTCATAACACGCCCCAAAGCCTCGCGCCCTACGGGCACGGAGATCGGCTTTCCGGTATCCTCGGCAGCCATGCCGCGCACCAGACCGTCGGTGGTGGACATGGCGATGCAGCGGACGACATCGTTGCCAAGGTGCTGGGCAACCTCTACCGTGAGGTCGATCCCCCGGCTGTCCTCTCTGATGGTGACCGCGTTGTTGATGGGCGGCAGTTCGCCCGGCTCGAACCCGAGGTCGACGACGGGCCCCTGAACCTGTACGATGTGTCCTGTAGCCATTCTTGGCCTGCCTCCTTCGGCGTTCCGTTCTCGCGTGGGTGCGTTCGGCTCATGGTGAGAGCGTCGCCTGCCTCTTCCGGCGGAACGGATGCTAAAAATCTATCGTTAAAACGGGGGTGACGAGAAGTTTGTGCAATGCTTCACAACTTCTAGTTTAGCAGGTTTTTGCCAGTAAAAGCAAGAGGAACGAGTAATTTCGCGTTCCATGTTCGACTGCCGTGCAGAATCTGCGGGTTCACTCCCCGGCGCTCCTGCGCGCCACATAGAAGATCCGGTCGGCAGAGCGATTCACAGCCCGCAGGGTATAGGCCTGATAGCAGTGGATATCCTCGAATCCGGCGGTCGTGAGCATCTGTTTGATCTCTTCGTTCGTGTAGGCGTACTGCCAGTGATCCTCCTCGAAATAGCGCTCCAAGCCGTCCGGGTCGCGCACCCAAAACTTCATGTGGACCCGGCAGAGGCGCGTTTCGGGGAAGTAGGCGCTGCGCCAGTCGTAGCGGAGCGCATCGCCCTCCTGCATACTGCTCTGGTCGAAAAAGTGTTCGCGCAGCGCCAGGTCGGAGTTGAGGTCGAAGATGAAGAGGCCGCTGCGCGTCAGATGCAGCGCCACACGCTCGAAGGCGCGCTGAAGATGGGCAGGTTCGGTGATGTAGTTCAGACTGTCGAAGAGGCTGATGCAGAGATCGAACCGTTCGCCGGGCAGATCCAGCAGGGCGGCGTCCTGAACATGGTAGGCGATGGTCTGCCCTTTTGCGGCAGCCTTCCGCTGGGCCTCCGCGATCATGCCGGGAGCGATATCGACGCCCGTCATGCTGTACCCTGCTGCGGCGAGCAGTTCGGTGACGTTGCCGGTGCCGCAGGCCAGATCGAGAATATGGCGCGG
>JAYTGR010000476.1:0-12743 GCA_043733205.1 Chthonomonadaceae bacterium | reverse complement strand
TGATCCAGCCGATCGCAATGGAAGAGGGTCTGCGCTTTGCTGTCCGCGAAGGCGGACGCACGGTCGGCGCAGGCGTCGTCACCAAAGTAATCGAATAGCA
This sequence comes from Chthonomonadaceae bacterium, assembly GCA_043733205.1. Classification (GTDB taxonomy): domain Bacteria; phylum Armatimonadota; class Chthonomonadetes; order Chthonomonadales; family Chthonomonadaceae; genus JANXLO01. Next base: position 12,643 of record JAYTGR010000476.1, on the reverse strand, counting down.
GTACTTAGAGAAGCCGATCGTCGGTCAACCCCCGAAGATCGGCCTCTACTCTGTTTGAGCGAACCTGCCAGAGAGGATACGAATGGCTACTCCAACACGACAGAATAAGGTGCGAATTCGCCTGCGCGCATTCGACCACCGTATTCTGGACCAGTCCGCGGAAAAAATCGTGGACACTGCAAAGCGCACAGGCGCTCGGGTCGCTGGCCCGGTCCTGCTGCCGACCGATAAGGCGATCTTCTGCGTCAACCGTGGCCCCACGATCGACAAAGAGTCCATGGAGCATTTTGAACAGCGCACCCATAAGCGGCTGATCGACATTCTCGATCCGGGTCCCAAGACGATCGACGCGCTGATGCGCCTCGACCTGCCGAGCGGCGTGGACATCGAGATCAAACTCTAGTCAGATACCTTATTTAGGAGAAGAACGTGGTAGACACAATTCTGGGCAAGAAAATCGGCATGACCCAGGTCTTCAACGACCGGGGCGAAGTGGTGCCGGTTTCCGTGATAGAAGCAGGCCCCTGCATTGTCACGCAGCTCAAAAGTGTTGAAAGCGACGGCTACGTAGCTGTCCAGGTTGGGTTCGGCGAGATCCGCCCCCGACTTGTCAACAAACCGGAAACGGGGCATTTCAATAAGGCCGGCGTCGACCCGCTGCGCCACCTTCAGGAGATCCGTGCGGAGGACCTCGGCGACTACAAGCTCGGCGATGCGATCACTTGCGACATCTTTCAGGTCGGTCAGCGCGTTAAAGTGACCGGAACCTCAAAGGGTAAAGGTTTTGCCGGTGTCGTGAAGCGCTTCCATTTTCACGGCGGCGACATGACGCATGGCTCTATGATTCACCGCAAACCGCAGTCCAGCGGCGCGACCGACGCGGCCCGCACCTTCAAAGGCACCCGCAAGCCCGGCCAGATGGGCAACAAGCAGGTGAGCGTGCGCGGTCTGCGAATCGTCCGAGTGGACGTGGAGCGCAATCTGCTGCTGATCGAGGGAGCCGTTCCCGGCGCCAACGGCGGCATGCTCACTATACAGCGACTGAAGCAGCGCTAGGAGATCTCAGACATGGCAAGCATTCCCCTTAAAAACTCCGCAGGTGCAGACCTCGGAACTCTGGACCTGCCTGATGCGATCTTCGGCGTAGACTACAACGAGTCGCTCGTACATCAGGCTATTGTAACCGAAGAGGCCAACTATCGGCAGGGTACCCACTCCACCAAAACCCGCGCACAGGTGCGTGGTGGTGGACGCAAACCCTGGAAACAGAAAGGCACCGGCCGCGCCCGACAAGGTACCATCCGTGCGCCCCAATGGCGCAAGGGCGGTGTCGTCGGAGGCCCGACGCCCCGCGACTATCGCAAGGCATTCCCAGTCAAGATGCGCCGCGGCGCAATGCGCTGTGTGCTCTCCGGCAAGGTGTCGGAAGGCGCCGTCATCGGACTGGACGCGCTGGAGTTCGACAAGCCGAAGACGAAAGATGCGGTCGAGATCCTCAAGGCCCTGGGCCTGGGCGAGACCAAGCGTATTCTGATCATCATTCCCGAACATAATGAGACGCTGGTAAAGTCGGTTAATAATCTTCCGAACGTGGAGATTCGTTTCGCGCCGAACTTCTCGGTGCGCGATACGCTGGTCGCTCACAAGATCGTCCTGCTTCAGGGCGCGGTTGCGAAGATCGAAGCCGTCTGGACGCCGAAACAGTTCGACGACGCAGCGTCCGCTGCGCCGCTCCAAGAGACCGAGGAGGTGGCGGCATGAGAGATCCGCATCTGATCATCGAACGGCCCCTGCTGACCGAAAAAAGCACGGATCAGGCCGAGCACAATAAGTTCCATTTCCGCGTCAAACTGGACGCAAACAAGATCGAGATCGCGCAGGCGGTCGAAAAGATCTACGCCGAGCAGGGAGTTCGTGTCCTCGCCGTCAACACACTGCACGTCAAGGGCAAGAAACGTCGTGCCCTCGGCAAAGGCAAGGCAGGCTACTCCCCGAACTGGAAAAAGGCCATCGTCACGACGGATATGCCGCTGACGCTGTTCGAGGGGATTTAACCACCATGCCGATTCGAAAATTCAAACCTACCGGCCCCGGACGACGTTTCCGCGCCATCGCGACTTATGAGGAGCTGACGAAAAAGCCAGGCAAAAACCAGGCCGTCGATCCGCATAAAGCGCTGATGTCGCCGATCAAACGCACCGGCGGACGTAACAATAAAGGCCGCATCACTCACCGCTTCCACGGCGGCGGTAATAAGCGGATGTACCGCATCATCGACTTCAAACGGAACAAGTACGACGTTCCTGCCAAAGTCCTGACGATCGAGTACGATCCCAACCGCACCTGCCGTATCTCTCTGGTAGAGTACGAGGATGGCGAGAAGCGGTATATCCTGACGCCCATCGGTCTCAAAGAGGGTGACGCTGTTATCGCGAGCGATACCGCGGACATCCGGCCCGGCAACAGTCTCCCGATCCGCGCCATTCCGGTCGGTACGACGATCCATAACATCGAACTGCATCTCGGTAAGGGCGGCCAGCTGGTTCGCTCCGCTGGAGCGGGCGCGCAGTTGATGGCGAAAGAAGGCAAGTACGCTCAGGTGCGCCTGCCTTCCGGTGAAACCCGCCTCATCCTGCTCACCTGCCACGCGACCATCGGTCAGGTCGGCAACCCAGAGCACGAGAACGAGAAACTCGGAAAAGCCGGCGCCTCGCGCTGGCGTGGCATCAAGGGCCATGTACGCGGTATCGCGATGACCCCGCGTGACCACCCGCACGGTGGAGGTGAGGCGCAGAGCCCCATCGGACGCCGCAAGGGTCCTGCTACCCCCTGGGGCAAGCCGGCGCTGGGCTACAAAACCCGCCACAACAAACGCACCGACAAGTTCATCGTCCGCAGGCGCGGCGCGAAGTAGGAGGCAGGCGGCAGCAGGCCGCAGGCAGACCGTCACCAGGGTTCCTTCCCTGAGAACGCTCTCTCTGCCTGAGGTCTGCTGCTCCTCCTTCTGGAGATAACGATGGGACGTTCACTGAAAAAGGGGCCGTATGCCGACCCCAAGCTGCTCGAAAAGATCCGACTGATGAATTCGCGGAACGAGAAAAAGGCCATCAAGACCTGGTCCCGCCGCTCCACGATCTTCCCGGATTTCATCGGTCATACGATGCTCGTTCATGACGGGCGCAAACATATTCCGATCTTCATCACGGAGAACATGGTCGGGCATAAGCTCGGCGAGTTCGCCTTTACCCGTACCTTCCGCGGTCATGCCGGTCAACAGATCGAACGCCGCTCCGGGATCAAATAGCAGAGGACGCAGACGATATGGCACAAGATACTGTCGCGGAGACGCTTGAGCGTCCACGCGAACATCGCGAAAACCGCAAAAAGAACCGGGGACGCAAGGTCGAGGCGAATCAGGCCCAGGCTATTGCCAAGTTCATCCGCGTCCCGCCGCGCAAGGCCCGGCTCGTAATCGATGCGGTTCGCGGACTCTATGCTCAGGATGCACTCGCTTTCCTGCGCTTCGTCCCGAACCGCGCCGCCGGCTACATCTCGAAGGTGCTGGCTTCGGCGGTTGCCAATGCGGCCAACAACCATGAGCTGGACCCGAATCGGCTGAAACTGGTCGAGGCGCGTGTCGACGAAGGCCCCCGCATGAAGCGTGTTCAGCCCCGTGCTCAGGGCCGCGCCTACCGCATCCTGAAGCGCATGAGCCACATCACGATCATCGTGCAGGAGGTCGAGCCGAAACCACGCAAGCCCAAAAAAGGCGCTGTGACCCGGACGGCGACACCGCGCGTGGTGAAACCGGCGCTGACTGCGCCCATCGCGGAAGAGACCAAACTGGCAGTGACTGCCGAAGAGACGACTCCTGTCGTGCCGGTCGCAGAGACCACACCGGAGACGGCTCCGAAGGGGACGGAAACGCCCGCCGAAGAGACGGCAGCCGCCACGGTCGAAACTACAGAAGCAGCCGAAACTGCGGAGACGAAATAGCCGCTTACGCGGCTTGAGAGGAAAACGAGTTGGGACAAAAAGTACATCCTATCGGATTTCGGATCGGCGTCATCCGCAACCCGGACAGCACCTGGTATCTGCCGAAACGGCAGTTTGCCGCCGCTCTCTATGAGGACTATCTGATTCGCCGCGCCATAAAAAAGGACGAGTTTCAGAAATGGGTCAAAAAAGGCGATGAGAAGGATGCGCCCCGGCTTTCGCAGGCGGCCATCTCTCGCATCGAGATCGAGCGTGCAGGCAACCGCGTTAAGGCGACCCTGTTCACTGCGAAACCCGGTATCATCATCGGACGCCAGGGTAAGGGCATCGATGTCCTGAAAAATGCTCTGGAGAAGATGACCAAGAAGCAGGTTATGGTCAATGTCCAGGAGATTCGTCACCCGGACATGGACGGCCAGCTGGTCGCCGAGTCGATCGCGCAGCAGATCGAAAAGCGTATCGCCTACAAGCGCGCCATGCGCCAGGCGATCCTGCGGGCGATGAAACTGGGCGTGCGCGGCATCCGCATCATGTGCTCCGGCCGTCTGGCCGGTGCGGAAATGGCTCGTAAAGAGCAGGACCGCCAGGGCAGTATTCCCCTGCACACGCTCCGTGCCGACATCGACTACGGCTTCGCGGAAGCGCTGACGACCTACGGTCACATCGGAATCAAAGTCTGGATCTATAAAGGCGACGTTCTGCCCGGTCATGCTCGCGTGACCGAGTCCGAACCGCCCCGACAGGCGCGTGGCGACGGTCGTCCTGACCGTTCGGGCGAGCGCTCGGACAGCGGACGCGGCGGACGCGGCAACGATCGCGGCGGACGCGGCGGCGGTGGCGGTCGTGGCGGCCCCGGTGGCCCCGGCGGCGGTGGTGGTCGCGGCCCTGGCGGCGGCGGCGGCTACAGCGGTGGTGGCGGCGGCTACAGCGGTGGCGGCGGCGGTCGTCCTGGTGGTCAGGGGGGCGGCGGCGGCAGCTACAGCGGCGGCGGCAGTTACAGTGGCGGTGGTGGTCGTGGCCCTGGCGGCGGCGGTCCTGGCGCCCCCGGTGGTGGTGGTCGGCCTGCTGGCGGACCGGGACAGGGCGGACAGGGACAGGGCGGACCGCGTCCCCCGCGCCCTGCGGATGGCGGCGGCAGCCCCCCCGCTGCAGCCTGACCCCTGCACATATAGGCGCTGTATAGAAATGTCTCTGCGGCGTCCGTGCGAAGTGTCTGTGCGTCATGGGTCCGAGAGGAAGGGAACTGTCTCCTCTCGGATGGCTCTGCCTGGTCTGCAAGCCAGGCAGGGATTGAAACCGTTCCCGCACCGTCTGTGAAAGACCGTGCGCGGCATATCGGCAGGCCCCGGTCTGTGGGGATATGCCTGATGGAGGATACTCTTTAAATGTTAATGCCCAAGCGTGTAAAACACCGCAAGCAGCACCGCGGTCACCGGAGAGGCAAAGCCTCCGGCGGCACCGTGGTCAGCTTCGGCCAGTTCGGACTTCAGGCGCTGGAGTCGTGCTGGATGACGGCCAATCAGATCGAGGCCGCTCGTATCGCCATCAACCGTTACATCAAACGTGGCGGTAAGATCTGGATCCGAATTTTCCCGGACAAACCCTTCACCAAGAAGCCTGCCGAAACCCGCATGGGATCCGGTAAGGGCGCTCCGGATGGCTGGGTCGCGGTGATTAAGCCGGGTCGTATTCTGTTTGAACTGGCGGGAGTAACGGAAGAGACAGCGCGCGAAGCGATGCGGCTGGCTTCCCACAAACTGCCGATCGATACTAAATTTGTCCTGCGAGAGGCTGCTCCGGTTGCGTCGGATGATGATGACGATGACGGTGATGAAGTCGAAGAGGTCCAGGCTCAGGAGATCAACGAGGAAGACTCGGAGGAGGGAACCGATGGCGGAGCTTAATCAAAACCAGATTCGAGCCCAACTTCGCGAAATGAGCGACGACGAACTGCGTCACGAAGTGACCGCGCAGCGAGCCGCACTGTATGGCTTTCGTCAGCGTCATGCGATGAAACAACTGGAGAACACGGCGGTCATTCGCGCTGCGCGCAAACAGATCGCCCGCGCCCTGACCATCCTGCGTGAGCGGGATCTGGCCGCGAAAAGAGAGGCGAATTAGTCTATGTCTGAGGAAACTGTAAACTCACTCGCAACGCCGGAAGAGACTGAGCCGAAGCCGGCCAACGTCTCCGATCCGACGCCCGCTGAGGAAGAGACACTGGTCGCGCCGACACCGGAGCCCGAGACTCCGGAGACGCCCGCTGTGGAAGAAGCTCCTGCCGCTCCTGTCGTGGCAGAAGAGGCTCCTGCCGCTCCTGTCGTGGCAGAAGAGGCGCCTGCCGCACCGGTCGTGGAAGCGGCTCCTGCTGCACCCGTCGTGGCGGCAGCGCCCGCTGCACCGGCCGAACCCAGGGGTGTCGATATCCTGAACTTCGGCGACAAGCCCGACCCCAAGCGCGGCCGGCGCAAACTGCGCGTGGGACGCGTCGTCAGCAACAAGATGGATAAGACCGTCGTCGTCGCTGTCGAAACCCGCGTGCGCCATCCGCTGTACGGCAAGTTCATGCGGCGCACCGCCAAGTTCAAGGCGCATGACGAACAGAACTGCGGCGAAGGCGATACCGTAGAAATTATGGAGACGCGTCCGCTCTCCAAAGAGAAGCGATGGCGCGTCGTGCGTATCGTCGAGAAGGCTAAATAGAGATGATTCAACCCTATACCCGTTTGAAGTGCGCGGACAACTCCGGCGCACGTGAGATCATGTGTATCCGGGTCATGAAAGGCTCGGCCACGCGCTACGCCTTCGTCGGCGATGTGATCGTCGGCGTCGTGAAGTCTGCCACGCCGAACCAGCAGGTCAAGAAGAGCGATGTCGTCAAATGCGTCGTGGTTCGCACCAAGCATCCGATCCGTCGTGCCGACGGCTCGGTGCTGCGCTTCGATGACAACGCTGCGGTCGTGATCCAGGCTAACCTGGAACCCAAAGGGACGCGTATCTTCGGCCCCGTCGCCCGCGAACTGCGGGAACACGACTTCATGAAGATCGTCTCCCTGGCCCCGGAGGTGCTGTAAAATGGCGCATACGAAACCCAGTAAACCGGAAGAGCCGGTCAAACTGAAGGTCAAAAAGGGTGACCTCGTCGAGGTGATCTCCGGTAAGGACAAGGGCAAGCAGGGCGAGATCCTGCAGGCCATGCCCAAGGAGAACAAGGTGATCGTCAAGGGCGCGAACATGATGGTGAAACACGCCAAAGATCGCCCCAGCCGCGCACCGGGAGCCTCCGGCCCGAACAACATGATCAAAGGCGGCCGCATCGAGAAGGAAGCTCCTCTCTTTGTCTCCAAGGTCATGGTGGTCTGCCCCAACTGTAAGCGTCCTACCCGCGTAGGCTACGACTACAAAGAAGGCGATGAGAAACTGGCCCGCCGTAAATTCCGCAAGTGCAAGCACCCGGACTGCGGCAAATCCATCGATGGCTGACCTAACCCCCTCCCTAGGGAGGGGAAACACCTCCCCCGGCCCCTCCTTCGTAAGGAGGGGATATGGATCCCGTGCGTGAGCAGGACTTGCGCGCAGCAGGGGAACAGGCAGTAAGCCCCTCCTTACGAAGGAGGGGTTGGGGAGGTTTCCCGCAGCCGGTCGGAAATCGGCGAGTAATGTAAGGGAGAATTTTTCGAATGGCTCGTTTTAAAGAACGTTACCAGCAGGAGATCGTTCCGAACCTGGTGAAGCAGTTCAGTTATACCAATATCATGCAGGTTCCGAAGATCGACAAGATCGTGATCAACATGGGTGTCGGCAAAGCCGGACAGACCGGCGGCGATGCCAAGGAACTGGACGGAGCCGTGCGCGATATGGGCATGATCACCGGGCAGAAGCCGGTCATCACCCTGGCCCGCAAATCTATCTCGAACTTCAAACTCCGTGCCGGTTCGCGGGTCGGCTGCAAAGTCACCCTGCGCGGCGAGCGGATGTACGAGTTCCTGGATCGTCTGCTCTCGATCGCCCTGCCCCGCATCCGGGACTTTCAGGGCGTGTCGCCCAACTCCTTCGACGGCCGCGGCAACTACGCCCTCGGCATGAAAGAGCAGCTGACCTTCCCGGAAATCGATTACGATAAGATCGACAAAGTCCGCGGCATGGATATCATCATCTGCACCACGGCGACGACCGACAATGAGGCCCGTGCCCTGCTGAAGTCCTTCGGGATGCCGTTCCGCGAGAAATAGATTGTGCGCTGTTTGCGTAAGAGAGGGTATGCGGCTGCTTTACAGCCGCTTACCCGGCGTCCATGAGGCGCTGAAATCGTTACTTGAAAACTGAAGAGAGTTGTTATATGCTCTGCCTTCGCCGCCGCGTTCGTTCGGCTTCGGATGAGTGCGACGACGACGACAGGATCGAGAAGAGGAACCTTCACGAGACTGGACGACGCGTCGCGCCGCAAGGGGGCTGTTCGACGAGGCCGTCACTTCATGGCGAGGAGAGTAGACCGATGAAAACTTACGGAATCAGGGAGATACGTAATGTTGGGCTGTTCGGGCATCAAGGAGTCGGAAAGACATCGCTGGCGGAAGCCCTGCTGTATGTCTCCGGCGAGATCGATCGCCTGGGCCGCACCGACGACGGCACTTCAACGTGCGATTTCGATTCGGAAGAACAGCGACGGCATATCAGTATCCATGTCGCGCTCGCCCCCTGCGAATGGCATGGCGCGAAGATCAATATCGTCGATGCGCCCGGCTATCTGGATTTCCACGGCGAGATGCAGAGTGCGCTGAGCGTCGTCGAGGCGGCTATCCTGGTGACCCCGGCGCAGGGCGAGCCCGAAGTAGGGTTTGCGAACGCCTGGGAACTTGCCGCCGAACGAAACCTGCCCCGCGCGGTTTTCGTTAACAAGATGGACCGCGAGAACGCCGACTATGCGCAGATCGTACAGAACCTGCGCGCCCGGTACGGCAATATCATCGCGCCTTTCCAGCTGCCCATCGGCTCCGCCGAAAAGTTCGTTGGGGTGATCGATCTGGTCGAGATGAAGGCGTTCATCGGGACCGGGAAAGATGTGGAATGCTCGGAGATTCCGCCCGAATGTCTGGCAGAAGCGCTGCAGTACCGCGAACTGCTGGTCGAGTCTGCGGCCGAGGGCGACGACGATCTGATCGAAAAATTTTTGAATGGCGAGACGCTTTCGCATGATGAGGTGGTGCGCGGCCTGCACGAGGGAATAGACGCCGGAAAGGTGGTTCCCGTTCTGTGCGGCAGCGCGGCCCGCGACATCGGCATGACCGATCTGCTCGACATCATCGTGCACGAGTTCCCGAACCCACTCGAAATAGCGCATATTCACGGCACGCATCCTCAGACAGGCGCTGCGGAAAAGCGCGAGGCCAACGATGCCGCGCCGCTTGCCGTCCTGGTATTCAAAACGCTCGCCGACCCTTTCTTAGGAACGCTGAACTATTTCCGAGTGCTGTCTGGAGTCCTGAAGGGCGGCACGACGGTCCTGAACACTACACGCGGCAGAGAGGAGCGCATCGGGCAGCTCTCCTATGCGCGCGGCAAGGGCCAGGAGCCGACGCCGGAAGTCCACGCGGGCGACATCGGCGTGACGGCGAAACTGACCGACACGCATACCGGCGACACGCTTTGCGACCCGGCGAAGCCGATCCTATTGGACGCCATCGAAATCGGTGAGCCGATCTTCGAGCAGGCCGTGGTCGCGAAGACGAAGGTCGATGAGGATAAGATGGGGCCGGCGCTCCAGCGGGTGGCCGCCTCCGACCCGGCGTTCCGGTTCCGGCGCGATCCGGAGACGGGGCAGACGATCCTGTGCGGAGCCGGGGAGACCCATCTCGCCATCGTCATCGAGCGGCTGAAGAAGTTCGGTACAAGCCTCGAAGTCGTGGAGCAGCGGATCCCGTTCCGCGAAACCGTGACGCAGAAAGCCGAAGCGCAGGGACGCCATAAGAAGCAGACCGGCGGGCGCGGGCAGTTCGGCGACTGCTGGCTGCGCATCGAGCCCAATCGGAACGCAGGATTCGAATTCGTGGATGGCGTGGTGGGCGGCTCGGTGCCGCGCCAGTTCCTGCCGGCGATCGAAAAGGGAGTGCGGCAGGCGATGGCATCCGGCGCCCTGGCGGGCCATCCCGTCGTCGATGTCCGGGTGACCTGTTACAACGGGTCTTACCACGATGTCGATTCGTCGGAAGCCGCTTTTATCATGGCGGGGATCGCAGGGTTTCATGCCGCGACCGAAAAGGCCGCGCCGACCCTGCTGGAACCGATCGTGAATATCGAAGTTTCGATCCCCGAAGGGATGCTGGGAGACGTGATGAGCGATCTGACCGGCAAAAGGGGACGCATTGTCGGCACGGAGAACGCCGGACCGGGCAAGACCCGGCTCAAGGCAACTGTGCCACAGGCCGAGATGCTGCGCTATGCGATAGACCTGCGTTCGATAACGCGGGGACGCGGCAGCTTCACGGCGACGACTTCCCACTATGAGGAAGTCCCGGCGCACATCGCGCAGACTCTCATCGCGAACCACAAGAAGGAGCGCGAAGCGGAGCACTAGTCGTTTCAAATGGTGAGCCGCTATGCACCGTGCCCGCGAAGGCGGTCACTCGGGAGCGCAGCGACCCTAGCGAAGGACTTTAGTCCATCGCCAGCCTTTCCACCGCAGAGTGTGAAACGCTAGTCACCCGCACATTCTTGGCACGAACGTCCGCCCGAACTGCGGTTCGGGCGGCGGCGTGACAGGGGCAGAGGCCCCGATACACACCGGACGGAGGTTCTTTTTGGCAAAGCAAGCATTGATCGAGAAGCAAAAACGCAAGCCGAAATTTGCGGTTCGCGCTTATACCCGCTGCAACGTCTGCGGGCGTTCGCGGGGCGTCATCCGACGCTTTGGCATCTGCCGTATCTGTTTCCGTGAGATGGCGCACAAGGGGCTGATCCCGGGCGTCACGAAGTCGAGCTGGTAGGAGAGAAAAACAATGGCATACACGACCGATCCTATCGCCGACCTGCTGACCCGTATCCGCAACGCCAATCGCGCGAACCATGACACGCTGGAGATCTCGCACTCGAACATCAAGCTCGAAGTGACGAAGATCCTGCTGCGTGAAGGGTTCATCAAAGGTTTTGAGGTTATCAAGCTGGAGCCGCAGGACAATATCAAAATCGCGCTCAAATACGGCATCAAGCGCGAGAAGGTCATCACCGACCTCAAGCGCATCAGCAAGCCCGGCCTGCGCGTCTACTGCGACAAAGAGAAGATCCCCCGCGTGCTGCGCGGACTGGGGATCGCTATTCTGTCCACCTCGCAGGGACTGATGACCGACCGCGAAGCCCGCAAAAAGGGTGTCGGCGGCGAAATCCTGTGCTACGTCTGGTAAGACGGACACGCTCACAACGGGAGAGAGTACCATGTCACGTATTGGAAGAAGACCGATCACGGTTCCCGCCAATGTGACCGTTTCCCCCACGGAAGACGGCACAATGACGGTCAAAGGCCCGAAGGGGACGCTCGTGCGCCGCCTCAGCCCGGATCTGATCTACAAGCAGGAAGGCGACACCCTGACGGTGGGCCGCCCGACCGACAATAAAGAGCACCGCGCCATGCATGGCCTGACCCGCACCCTCGTGGCCAATATGGTCGAGGGCGTGACGACCGGCTACACCAAGCAGCTGGAGATCATCGGCGTCGGCTTCCGCGCCGCGATGGTCGGGCAGGTGCTGCAGCTCAACGTCGGCTTCTCGCACTCCATCGAAATCCTGCCTCGTGAAGGGATTGCCTTCACGGTTGCCAACGACCCGCAGTCTCGTAATCCTATCGTGACGATCACCGGAATCGATAAAGAGCGCGTCGGACAGACGGCGGCCGAGATCCGCAAACTCCGCAAACCGGAACCCTACAAGGGCAAGGGCATTCGCTATAAAGGCGAGGCCGTGCGCCGCAAACAGGGTAAGGCGAGCGGTAAGGGCGGTAAGGGCAAGAAGTAGAGACGTCTTTTCCACCCCACGCTATGACGTGGGGTGGAAAAACGGGCTCCGACTGTGGTATAATGAACCCTTGCGTGTGGCGGATTCCCGCCAGCACGGCAGGAACAGCGTTGGGTCGGCAATCCAGCGCGAGAGGAAACCAGCAATCATGCGAATTGAAGAGAAGGAAGAGCTGCGCCGCAAGCGGCATCGCCGGCTCCGCTTCAAGGTGATCGGCACCACGGCGCGACCGCGCCTGAACGTGTCCCGGAGCCTCCAACATATTTATGCACAACTGATCGACGATTCCACCGGACATACGCTGGCAACCGCGTCTACGGTGGACAAAGGCCTTCGCGAGGAACTCAAGTCCGGCGGCAACGTCGAGGCAGCCAAAGCGGTCGGCAAGATGATCGCCGAACGGGCTCAGGAAAAAGGCATCACCGCCGTCGTCTTCGACCGGGGCGGCTACAAATATCATGGTCGTATACAGGCTCTCGCTGACAGTGCGCGCGAGAATGGACTGAAGTTCTAAGGAGCAATCGTTGGCGAAGATAAATCCTGATACGCTGAACCTGGAAGAGCGGGTCATCAAAACGAACAAGTGCCAGAAGACCACCAAGGGCGGACGCACCATGAGCTGGAGCGCGCTGGTCGTGGTCGG
>JAYTGR010000475.1:0-1649 GCA_043733205.1 Chthonomonadaceae bacterium | reverse complement strand
GCTCTCTGTCCGACTGCCTGGATCAGAACCCTTCTCCATAATCCGTGGTGGAAACGTTCGAAAAAGGAAATCTTTCTGCACGGCAGCTACTCCGAAGAAGCAGCCACCGCGCAGAGTGCCGAAACCGTCTACAGTGCGCGCAGGCTCTGATCTGTTGTGCGGTACTCTCTGCCGTACACGTGCTCATCTGCGCTTATAGATCAGATAGACATTGCTGCCCGGCGTATCGTAGAAGGTCTGCACCAGCGCATAACTCTCTTCCCAGGGCTTCCCTTCGGCGTTGGCGACGCGGCGAATACGGTCGATCTCTCCCGGCCGGAGCACACACCATTCGGGGCGAAATGCGCGCGCGATCTCCAGCATAGGAGCCTCGTTTTGCGGCTTGTAGAACGGCAGAACTCGGGGTGTTACCAGGCCAACCACATCGAGTACAGGGCGCTCGGAATAGAAGCCGATATAGCCGATAGGCTCCAGCATGACGTAATCCCCTGCTCCGCTGTGCGCTTTGATCCACAAGGCAAGAGGGATACGCACACGCTCCTCGACCCCCTGCTCTCCGCGCGCCATGACGCCTGCGCCGACCGCGCAGCCTATCGTCAGCATCGCCATCAGGCCAGCTGTCACAGGAAGGGGCGGAAGACGCAGGGAACGGAGCTGTGCCCACTCCACGACACTCACCAGTCCCATCGCCATAAACGCCTCGTAGATCGGCAGCGGGGGAATCAGATACCAGGGGAAGAGCAGGACGCGCGAAACGAGAAAGGCGGTCCAGTAGAGGCCAACCCAGAGGAGCGGAGGCAGGAGGGCGGTATGTCTTCTTTGCCAGGCGCGCAATGCGCCGAAACTGGCCAGCAGAGAGAGCAGGCCATAGCCGGGATTGAAGAGAAAACGCTGCGCGAGTTTAGGCAGGCCGGGCAGGGTGCGCAGCAGCCAGGTGGCAGCGTGGTTTGCGCGCCAGCCGTAGACCGTCGATTTCGCCATCGCCGTAACAGGGATAGGATTGCCGTAGTACCACACTGCGGTCAGCAGCCACGGGAGGAGAATCAGCGTGAACAGCAGGACTTCCCGCACGGGAAACCGGCGCTCGCGCCCGCAAAAGGCAGCCGTCAGCACAGCAAACAACAGAATGCCGTCCCAGCGCAACAGGACGAGCAGCGCCGCAGCCACATACGCCTCGATCGAACGGCGCTCCTGAAACGCCGTCCAGGTCCACATAACGCAGCAGGTCACCAGACTGGTTTCCATCCCCGAAATGCTCCACTGAATCTGCAGCGGACAGACCGCGATCCAGAACGCGGCCACGATCCCGGCGCGCTCCTCCCCGATCCCACACAGAAAACGGTAAGCCAGCACACACAGCCCGCCGTCTGCCAGGATATTGATCGCTTTGCCCGCCAGAGTGGCCGGGAGCCCGATTCGCTCCCAGAACGCCAGAAAGAGGGTGTATAGGGGCGTCGTCGTGCCCAGCACACGCTCTCCCGGATTGTAGACGAGTCCATGCCCATGCGCCAGATTCTGCGCATAGCGCAGGGTGATCAGATAGTCTTCGCTGGTGAAATGCGTGGACCCGGCAACGATCAGACGCACGAGGATCGCCAGAACAGCGATGGCATAGACAGCGCGTGGAACACCCGCTGTAAAAGATCGTG
>JAYTGR010000474.1:0-4929 GCA_043733205.1 Chthonomonadaceae bacterium | reverse complement strand
TGGCGTCAGCCGAACGATTCCAGCCAGTGGCGCAGCAGCGCTCCCAGTTCTGGATTGTCCGCTCCTGGCCGAACCTGCACCGCGCCGACGCCGGCGGTTCCGAACGGCTCGTCCGGAGCAGGGGCAGGATAGGCGCGCAGACGCTGTAGTTTCACTCCTGGAGTTTGCGGCAAGCCGGGAAAGAGACACCAGGCGGCATCGACAACCGGAACGGTCTGCCCCGTATTCGCGTCCGTGCGGACGATGGCATCGCGATAGGTGTGCATCTTATCGACATCCTCCTGCTCCTGTCCCGCCTCTCCATAGGACCGATATTTGGGATCGAGAAGCAGTATTCTGCCATTTTGGACCAGTGCGATATCGGGCTGCATGACGTGGGACAGGGAACGGAAGCCGGTTTGCGGCCGGGAAGAGGTTCTATGCGCGCTGGCAAATAGAGGCTGGTAGAGCAGTTCCAGCACAGTTCCTGTATCGGCAGGAGGGGCCGTGCGATGGGAGCGGCGGAAGCGGATGCGGGATGCCCTGCCGTGGGCGAGGCGCAGGCGCATGCCAGCCTGCACGACCTGCAGACAGTCTGTCTCGACAGACTGCCACCCAAGATCGCGCAGGGCGATGCCCACCCGCAGGAAACACCAGATTTCGTAGAGGTGCCACGCTTCCAGGATAGGAAAGCGCAGTGCTGCGCTTTCGGACCAGTCCACATGGAAACTGCATCGGGATTGGCGAATCACGGTGTACAGACTGCGGTAGGCCGGTGCGCACCGCAGCAGAGTCTCCGTTGGGCAGGCCTGCCCACTCCGCGCCAGGCGGGTGCATCTGCAAAACGGCGATTGCCGGAGCCAGTAACGGGCGCGCTGAGCCAGTCTTGCGGCTGCATCTGCGGCGGCTGGCTCGTCACAAAAGAGGGCGAGGCGGCGCAGCGCTTGGGACTCCTGCGCCAGAGATTCCAGAAAATCGGCCGCGATCCGGTTCGGTGGGGTCTCGACGGTGTGTGCGGACCTTTGCTCCTGGATACGTGCCGACAACGGGGGCTCTTCCTGCCGGGTGGCCTGTGTCCACGCCCGATAGTCTGCGGGACTGCGAGCCAGGCGTGTGAGTGTGTCAGGACCGCCCTGAACTGCATAGATTGGCAGAGAGTGGAGCGCCGGTTGTGCCGCCATGTCCGGTGCGGCCGCAATGGAGTGCAGGGCCGTGTCGAGGCGAGGCCAGAGGCCGGACAGCAGCAAAAGGCGTTCCCATGGAGAACTGTCGGCCTCGGGAACTATGACAGCAGGCAGGCTCTCTCCGTTTTCGCCCTGCGCCTCCCGTCCAAGGAGCAGGCTGAAACGGAGTATATCGCTGCAGAGTGTGGTGCGTTCCTGCTGTGAGAGCCGCACGGATGTCTGGTCGGATGCATCCAAGAATTTGCTGTCCTTTCCGGAAGAAGCTGTCAGTTTTCCCGAAAAGTGGTAGAATAGACGCATCGGCGCGGTGAAATGTATTGATGATGCGAAACATATAATCATTTTTAAAGTTTATATTTTTATATTATGATTAGTTAAAGATATGAAACTGACGTAGCAGACGACATCAATACGCGAAATGTGCGGCGAAACATGGTCCGCACGGGCATTCGACAGGGGGGGGCCCCTGCCTGTTTCCCTGGCAGTAGAGAGAGAACGGTATGAAGCAGTATTACGATCCGGACGCACTTTCACAGGCTCTGGCCGAGCCATCCCGCAGGGCCATCCTGGAAAATTTGCGCTTAGGGCAGAAGTCCGTAGGCGAACTGGTTGCGGCGACCGCTCTGAAGCAGCCGAACGTCTCCAACCACCTGGCGCGTATGCGCCAGCAGGGAATCGTACGCTCAGAACGCCTGGGGCGTCACGTCTACTACTCCATTGCACTTCCGGTCGTGGAACTCCTGCTGCGTCTGCACGAAACGACAGAAGATCCTCTTGCTGCATTTGCAGCGGCCGAGCCTTTTGCTGCCTCGCACACGCCAGCAGACGGCGCGAATCCTCCTGTCTCCATCGGGCCGATTCCCGATGCCGTGCCGTCGGAGATGCAGGCTGCCGTAGAGGCCTGGAGACACGCCTATTTTCACACGGTTCTGGCGGGTCAGGAAGATCGCGCGAACGGCCTGGTAAACGATCTGCTGGCCCATCGCATCGATCTTCAGACGATCTATCTCGACGTTTTCCAGTGGGTCATGCATCGCGTGGGAGACCTCTATCTGGAGGGAGGCACGGATGAGGCGCACGAACATATGGCTTCGGAGATCACGGAGCGCATGATGGGCCGCGTCGCCCAGTTCTACACCCCGATCGCAAGAAAACCGTACAGGGCGCTGCTGGGCGGAGTTGCGGGTAACTGGCATACGCTGGGCCTGCGCATGCTCTCCGACGGACTTCGCACTCAGGGGTGGGAAACCCTCTTTCTGGGAGCGAATGTGCCGACCGCCAGCTTCGTAGCGATGGCGACTGCGGAGCGGCCCGATCTGGTCGTAGTTACCTGTATGCTGGAAGAGAACCTGGAAGAGCTGAAACTCCTGCTGCATCAGCTCCATGAGGTAAGAGCAGCAGAGGAAGGACTGCACTATCGCCTCGTCGCAGGCGGGCAGTTCCTTAATCATAATCCTCAGATACTCGAAAAGCTTCCGATAGACTTCAGTTCTCCGACACTGAACGATTTTCTCACGGCCGTCAACGGTTTCTATCCCACTCCAAACCCCTCGGAAAAATAGTTGGTCTGAACACTTGTCAAATATGGCTGACAATGCTATACTAGAGAATTGAATGCAGGGAGTCGCCCGGAAGCGGCTTTTGCTCCTCAGAAAACGCTTTTTTGTGCCATGTGAAGGCTCTTTAGAGTTGATTAAGTGAGTTTCCCTGACAAAAGGGCGCTGCGTGAAATTTATTTTGTCTAGTGTGAACATACAGGCAGATGGCTGCGTCTAAAGAAGTAGAAGCGCGCAAATCCGCTCTTCGAAGCAAAAATTTCAAAGCAGTGTTACACCGGCGCGGGGGGCGTACGGGTAGCCGATCCGGACAGACATTACGCAAGTACTGGGCAGCCAGCGTCTGAAAGGAAAACCGGGCGGAGCAACTCTGGGGGGATGTTGCTCCGCCCACCATTTTGTCCGGCGGTATGCCGGAGGGTATAATCAGGCCATGAGAATGGAAGCACAGGCTCTGCATGCCGGTTACGGCGCCAAAGAGGTTTTGACCGATGTCTCGGTCACCCTTGACTCCGGCGAATTCGTGGGTCTGATCGGGCCGAACGGCTGCGGGAAATCCACGCTTCTGCGTGTGCTGACCCTGGCCCTTGCGGCGAAACAGGGCCGTGTTTTGCTCGATGGCCGGTCGATTGTCGGCATGACCCGCCTCGACCTGGCCCGCCAAATCGCTTTTGTACCCCAGCAGGAGCCGGCTGCATTCGATTTTACGGTGCGTGAGGTCGTGCTGATGGGCCGCTATCCCCATCGCCGCCGAGGGCTTGGCGATACGGAGGCCGATTTCGCGCTGGTGCGACAGATACTGGCCGAAACCGGTCTGCTTGCGCTCGCCGACCGGCCCATTACCCGCCTCTCCGGCGGTGAACAGCGCCGGGTGCTGATGGCGCGCGCGCTGGTGCAGCAGACACCCCTGCTGCTGCTCGACGAGCCGACCGCGCACCTGGATCCTGCCCACCAGGTGGAGCTGATGCTGCGGGTGCAGGAGCTTACCCGGCAGCGGAATATCGGCGCGCTGGCCGCGCTTCACGATCTCAATCAGGCTGCCGAGTACTGCGACCGTCTGGTGCTGATGGCCGCCGGCAGCATTCTCGCCGCAGGAACGCCCAAAGAGGTGCTGACCTCGGAAAACCTGCGAATCGCCTTCGCGGCAGATACCCAGATCGGAACCAATCCGGTGACGGGGCGTCTGTCCGTTTTTGCGCTGCGTCCCCTCCGAATCCATCCTCCCTCCGCCTCGCTGCCCCGAATCCACGTGGTGTGCGGCGGCGGCTCCGGGGTCGCACTCCTCGGCACGCTGGTCCAGCAGGGGTTCGCTGTCACGGCCGGGGTTCTGAACCGCCTGGACTCCGATCAGATCGCGGCGGAGACCCTGAACCTGCCGACGGCTGTCGCCGACCCCTTTACCGCCATCGGCCCGGAAGCGAAATCGCGCTGCGCCCAATGGATGCAGCAAGCGGACATTCTTCTCGTGACAGATGTGCCCTTCGGCCGAGGCAATATCGCCAACCTGGAACTGGCCGAGACGGCGCAGCAAACCGGGAAACAGGTGATACTGCTCGGCAAAACGCCTTTTTCTCAGCGGGATTTCTGCGAAGGGGTAGCCCTGCGGATTTTCGACCGTCTTATTGCTAACGGGGCTGTTTCCCTGCCGCGTATAGAAGACTGGTCACTTTTACAGGAGGCGACCACTGTCTCGACGCGCAAACCGCTGTCGGAACCCGCGCCGGCCAAACCAAACCGCCTGCGCACCGCTGAAGGAGATTTTTCATGACTGTTACTCTGCTGCAAACCGCGCGGACTGCATCCCGTAAGCTGTCGGCCGTTCTGGCCCTGACCGCCGCCTTCGGTGTCGGCGCGGCTTACGTCGGCGCACCGGCGCTGGCAGACCGCCGTGACGCTAAGGACGATGCGACCTATAGCATCAAACGGGTCTACAAAGCCGGACAGACGGACAGGTACCGAATATCTCTCAAGATGAACATGGATCTTCCGGGAACTCCCTTGGACATCGTCGAGACCATGTTTATGAAAGAGACCACCAGGGAAGCCAAAGACGATGGCTCTGCGACCGTGGCATTCGATTTCGAAAGTGTGGCCGTTACGGCCAACGGCATGGACATGGATATGACGGCGATGATGCCCAAGATCATCACAACGCTTGACAAGAACGGGAAGACGGATGTCAAGCTGGAAGGCGGCAGCCAGGAGGTTAC
>JAYTGR010000473.1:0-4929 GCA_043733205.1 Chthonomonadaceae bacterium | reverse complement strand
GGCCAGTGGAGATCCAGCATGACCGGCACGCCCTTCGCCCAGTAGAGGCCGACCGAGAAACGCGGCTGCCCTTCTGGAGTGAGCGGCGCATCGGGCGGCAGCGCGCAGTAGGCTTCGGCGTGCAGAACCACGCCCTGCAGACTGCGCTGCGTTTCGCAGTGCAGCTCGATGGCCGACGCGCCTTCGTAGCTGGTCTCCAAAACGACCGGGGGATGCGCCCATCCGTACGGACACTCCGTCTCGCCCACCCGCACGGCCCAGGCGGAGTCGCCATAAGAGTAGTGCCAGTACTCGTCGCGGCAGTTCGAAAATCCGGATTCCAGCATGGCATTGACCATCATCATACGATTGGCTTGCGCCTCTGGGGAGAGCAGATCGGACCACGTATAGGCCGCCTCCCACCCTTTCGTCGGGGCCGTCATGTCCAGGGCGCTGCCGTCCGGCGCGTTGATGCCGACATCGATCGCGCCTCCCGTACAGTGACCGGGCGGGGCTTTCTGATCGTAAGGAGCGAAATACTTGTTGGTGGCACGGCGGAGAGCGGAGAGCGGCCAGGCCGGGTGCTCTTCCTGCATGCGCCGGAAATAGCCGTCCCAGCCGCCGCTCTGCATCGAGAGCGTCCGGAGAGCGGTGCCTGCGCGCAGCCGATGCCCTGGCGGCAGGGCGGCCTGCGCCTTATTCACCCTGTCGGCGACCGAGCGGCGGAGATAGGGACAGATGCGTTCCGTCCAGACGACGTCCGGACAGGCGACGCGCACATCGACCAGCGGCTCCCGTTCGGTCCAGGGCAGCGTCTGCTCCAGAATACGGACACGATTGAGCGCGGCGATGGGCTCCGGCGCACCCTGCTTGACGAGACGAGGAGAGGAGTTGGCTTTAGACATCGTGGTGTTTAGAGAGGGAACGCGCCCTACTCCTCGTGCTCGTCTTCGTCTTCCATGTCGTCGATCGCGCCGGAACAGTCGGTGTAGCGGCTGATCTCTTCGCCGCGAAACACATGCGCCACAAAATCCTCGCGCTCGAAACGCGGCAGATAGGAAGAGACGACATCGTCGTCGATCTGAGCGAGCAGCTCTTCCTCTTCGCTGACGGTCAGATCCGCCTCGAAAATGACCGTCGCGTGAATGGTATCGTGCGCGAAATGCACATCGACCTGTCCGACCCGCTTCTCTCCGTCCCAAACCAGATAGATTTCGGAGGACTGCGTGCGAACGAGCCGGGTAAGTTTAAAGCGTGTCTCCAAGGGAACCTCCTGAGAGTGCCCGACGGTGCATCGCGTCCGCAGACGACGCAAAGGCCAGTCAGATGCTCCCTCTATTCGCCCGCACTGCCGCAAAATCCTCCCGCCAACTGCTTCGCGCCCAGCTTCTTGAGCATTTTGACCCTCTGTGCGTCGTCGTCATCCCACAATTTTCAACAGAAGCTTACCTTTTGTATCTATGGTATCTCTTCGTGCTGCAACAGCAATTAGCAGTTCTAAACAGTCGGTTTTTTACTGGACTTCCTGCGGTTCTACTACGGTAATTTCGGGGAAGCGGCGGAAATCACTGGCATTGAAAGTGAGAAAATGGGTCACGTTATGGGCGAGCATTACAGCAACGAGACGCGCATCGTGTACCTGCCTGCCGCCCACTTCGCAAGTCTCCATAAGCGTTCTCCAGCGTAGATAGATGTCCGGCGTTTCTGGAAGGAATGCGAAAAGGGCTTTCATCTCCCCGGCTTTTTCGTTCGCCTGCGCCCGCGTGAGGCCCAGTCCATTGACATTGAGCAGGACGCGTTGCAAGCGACTGGTACTCGATCAGATTTTGCGCTGTTATATAAAGCGTTTCGCCGCCCAGAATGAGCGTGTCAAGCGCGGTTTTAATGAGTGGCTGCCTTCCATCGGTGAGATCAAAGCGTCGCCACATTACATTGGTGTCGATGAGATAACCCATCCCTACAGCCTTTCGCCGTAGAGGTTTTCGCGATCGAACGCCTCATCGGGTACATGGGCAAGACCACGACTCTTCGCGGCAAATGCGTCCATTGCTGTAATTTGCTCTTCAGGTGAGAGCGTTGCTCCATTCAAATGTCCAGACAGGTACAAATGGTCGGTTACCAGCTTTTTGGCGAGTGCGGCAGGCTCCAGTCCTTCGCGTCGGGCGAATGCACTCAGCCGCGCTTCCTGGTCGGGCGTCAATTCTATGCTCAGTGTCACTGCAGGGCTCCTCTCAGCGTTAGTTCCAATAGCATAGTATACCGGAGCGGCAGGGTTAGTCTGGTGGCGCAGTCGAGGGGCATTGAAAATCTCCCCTCCTGCTCGTCCTGGAACTCACTGTCATCGATTTCAAAAACCGCATTTCCCACGGTTCCTTTCCCGATCCGCTTCGACGCGCAGGCAGGACAATGCGGTCGAGACGCCGAAATTCACCGCAGTGTCGATGAAGCGCTATTCTCTTTCCAAAGGAGCGATTTCTTATGTACACCTTTATTCGCCGTGGCAGACGATACGGCCTGCTGCCCGCACTCCTTGTGCCGTGTATGGCTTCGACTTTCGCGGGAGCCAGCGGCAAAGACGGCGGCCTCCAGGATCCGAAAGAGGCCGCGCAGAAGTTTATCGCGATGGAGCGCGACAACTCCGACGTCATGACCAATCTGGAGTATCTGAGCGATATGATCGGGCCGCGCCTGACCGGTTCCGGCCGCCTCAAACGCGCCAACGACTGGACCGCCGAAAAGATGAAGGCGTACGGCCTGGAGAATGTCCACCTCGAGTCCTACACGATCCCGCGTGGCTGGGAGCGCGGCAAAGTCGAGATGACCATCGTCGAGAACGGCCTGACGGTAGAAGCGGCGCAGTCAGCCTGGACGCCGGGCACCCCCGGCAGGATCACCGGCCCGGTCGTGATCTTCAATCCCCGCACGGAAGCCGACCTGGCCGCCTACAAGGGCAGACTGAAAAACGCGATCCTGCTGAGCAGCGACACATCCAGCGCGCCGAGTCTGCCGGACGCGAAGCCGATCGTGCCCATTCCCGCACTGGCGCTTCCAGGAGCGGAAAATCCGGCACCCGCAGTTCCCGGCGCGGGCGGAGGCCGGCGGCAGGGCGGAGGCGCTGCGTTTGCGGCGTTCCGCAAGGCGCGGACAGAGTTTCTGCAGAGCGAAGGCGCCGCCGTCATGCTGACCGACTCTGGCAAGCCGCATGCCCTCCTGAACATGACAGGCACCTGGACGACGACCGCAACGATGCCGACCCTCTTTGTCAGCCACGAGTATGTCGCCATGATGCAGCGGATGCTGAAACGCGGCGTTCCCGTCCATGCCACCGTCGAAATCACCAGCAAATTCGTCGAAGGCCCGATAACGGTCTACAACACCGTGGGCGAAATCAAAGGCTCCGAGAAGCCCGACGAGATCGTGCTGCTCGGCGCGCACCTCGATTCCTGGGACTTGGGGACCGGCAGCACCGACAACGGCACCGGCAGCATGGCCGTTCTCGAAGCGGCCCGGATCATCAAATCTCTGGGTGTGGCTCCGAAACGCACCATGCGGTTCGTGCTCTTCACCGGCGAGGAAGAGGGCCTGATGGGCTCGAAAGCCTACGTGGACGCGCACAAATCGGAGATGGACAAGTTCAACGTGGTCTTTATTCACGACACCGGCACGGGCCGTGTCAAGGGAGCCTGGCTGCAGGGCCGCGCCGAAGACCAGCCGATGCTGGCCGCGCAGTTCGGAATGCTGAAAGACATGAAACTGCTCACCGACGACGTGAACCTGCTGCCCGGCAAAATGAACGGCACGGATCACGCCTCGTTCGACGACGCAGGTGTGCCGGCGTTCGCCTTCAATCAGGACTCTGCCGAGTACAGCCTGACGCACCACTCCCAGTCCGACACCTTCGATAAGGTCCGCGCCGACGATCTAAAGCAGGGCGTCTGCGCCCTCGCCATCATGGGCTATACGGCGGCCCAGGCGTCGGATCGTTACCCGCGCAAGCCATAGCATGCATGAGAACAGGAGAGACGCACCGATGACGAATGTAATCCTGGTCAGCCTCGATACCACGCGGGCGGATCGTCTCTCCTGTTACGGGCATTTTCGATGCACCAGCCCGCACATCGATCGTGTGGCGGCGGAAGGCGTGGTCTTCACCGACCATTTCAGCCCCCACATTCCCACCTATCCCGGCCATACCACCCTCATGACCGGCACAGACATCTACGCCCATCACGTCACCAGTCAGTCGCGGACACCGGAGCCGACGCCGGGCGTGAAGATGCTGGCGGAACTGCTGCAGGAGCAGGGCTACTATACGGCGGCGGCAGACAACCTGGGGCGCTGGTTCGCCCGAGGCTTCGAGGCGATCGAGACCTACAGCTGGGACTACGCCCAGAAGCACAGTCTGCGCAAGGGTGAGGCCGTTCTGGAAGCCTCCCTCAAAGCCTTGAACGCGGCGGCAGCGCAGGACAAACCGTTCTTTCTGTTTCTGCACTTCTGGGATCCGCACACCCCCTATCTGCCGCCTCCGCCCTTCAGCCGCATGTTCTATCAGGGCGACGAATGCGACCCCGCCAACACCAGCATGGATGCGCTCTGGGACTTCGAGCCGTTCCAGCAGTACTTTGCGGAGTGGATGCCGGGCGTGACCGACATCGAGTTTCCCAAAGCCCAGTACGATGCCGAGATCGCCTACATGGACGCCTGCTTCGCCCACCTCCTGACACGGCTGGACGAACTGGCCCTGACGGCAGACACCCTGCTGGTTCTGACGGCGGATCATGGCGAAGAGCTGGACGAGCACGATCACTGGTTCGACCATCACGGCCTCTACGACACCAACATCCACATCCCGCTCATCATGCGCTGCCCCTCGCTGCTGCCTGCAGGCAGACGGCTCGGCGGCCTGACCCGCATGTTCGATGTCGCGCCGACCATTCTCGATCTGCTTGG
>JAYTGR010000472.1:0-4934 GCA_043733205.1 Chthonomonadaceae bacterium | reverse complement strand
CACTATGAGGCCATGTACATCGTGGACGGCGAGATTCAGGACGAAGACCTGGAGCCGGTACTCGAGAAGTATAAGAAGGTCGTCACGGATGCGGGCGGAGAAGTTTCCGACGCGAGCAAATGGGAAAAGGGACGTCGTTCCTTCGCCTATGAGATCGATAAGAAGCGTGATGGAATGTATATCCTGATGCAGTTCACGGGCGGTTCGGAGATTCCGAAAGAACTGGATCGTATCTTCAAAATTAATGACGAGATCATCCGTCATCTGATCGTCCGACAGGACGGCGACGAAGAGTAAACATTTTACAAAATAGACAAAAAGAGCCTTCCGGTTTCTGCTGTCTGGTTTGTAGTAGCACTTACAGGGCGGCGCGCTGTTGTTGCGTCGTTATACTAAACACATAGCAAGAGAACCGTTGTCCGCGTCCGAGCGGGCATCAGGGAAGGAGAATCGGAAATGGCACTCAATCGAGTCGTACTGGTCGGGCGTTTGACAAAGGATCCGGAGCTGAAATATACCCCGGCAGGCGTTCCTGTAGCGACCATGGGCATCGCGGTGGATCGTTTCACCAAAGATGAATCCGGGAACTACGAGGTGGACTTCTTCAATGTGACCGCGTGGCGGCGCACCGCGGAGTTCGCTCAGAACTACCTGAAAAAAGGCCGCCTTGTCTCCGTGGACGGACGCCTTCAAACTCGCTCCTGGGTAGACCAGGCCACGGGAATGAAACGCTCTGCGGTAGACATCGTGGCGGACAACCTCGATCCGGTCGGGCCTCGGCCTGCAGGAGAAGAGTTTGTACCCGAAGGCGAACATGCGACCGCGGAACCTGCGGCTCCTGCGCCCCGTGCGGCAGCCACTGTGGCTGCTGGCGCGACTTCGCGACCCTCCGCACCGACGCAAGCCGCTGCAAAACGACCCGCTCCGACTCCGGTCGAAGACGATGCCGACGAATCCGATCCCTTCGCAGATGAATGACGGCCTCCGCCCCTGCTTCTGACGAAAAGGAAACGTATCCATGGCGACCGTAGCCCGGCGACCAAGCAGCAAGCCGAATAAGTTCCGCAAGCCGCGACGCAAAGTCTGTATGTTCTGTGTCGATAAGGCCACTGCAGTGGACTATAAGCAGATGATTCTGGGACGCTATCGCACCAAGCTCATTTCCGAGCGCGGTAAGATCGTTCCGCGACGCACTACCGGCACCTGCGCCCGACATCAGCGCATGGTGACCGAAGCCATCAAACGAGCACGGCATATCGCTCTGCTTCCGTTTGTGGTGGACTGATCCCGCGTGACCGCTGCCGCAAATGGCTCTGGCATTCCTGCCTTTGCGGGCAGCGCACCCCTTTCCGAGCCGTCTCTTTGCCCGCGTGAAGAGACGGCTCATTTGGCGTCTGCCGCTCTGTGCCCCGAAATACCCTGTGACCTGACCGGAGATAAGCATGTCTGATTCGTCGATCCCCGTTTTCGATACCCTGAACGATCCGCAGCGCCGCCTTGCCGCCGACCCCCTGGACATGATGGGGCTGGTTCTAAAATTTCCGAATCAGTGCCGGGAAGGCATCGCGATCGGCACACGGCTGACGCCGGAGACTGTGGTACGCCCGGAGATTCGCAATGTCGTCTTCACCGGCCTGGGCGGCTCGGCGATCGGGGCGGATTTCGCCCGCAGTCTTATGGAAGAGTGCGGCACGGTGCCGATGCAGGTCAACCGGGACTACACCCTGCCGAACTATGTGGGACCGCACACCCTGGTTGTCGCAGGCTCCTATTCCGGGAACACGGAGGAGACGCTGGCGGCATATGCGGCGGCAGGGCAGGCGGGAGCGCAGCGCATGGTCGTGACCAGCGGCGGCACAATCCGCAGGCTGGCGGAAGAGGCGGGCGATACGGTCGCGCTGGTGCCCGGCGGTCAGCCGCCCCGCTCCGCGACCGGCTACATGCTGTTCCCCATGCTCGCCTATCTGGCGCAGCGAGGACTTTTCGAGCGGGATCTCACGGCCGATCTGGCGGAGATGGTGCTTGGCCTGGATGCTCTCGCCACCGCCCTTGGCCCGGACGTCCCGACCGCTCAGAATCCCGCCAAACAGCTCGCACTGGCTCTCTTCGGCAGGATCCCGGTGCTGTACGGTTCCCAGGGCTATCGCGGCGCGGTCGCGGTGCGCTGGAAGGGGCAGGTCAACGAAAACGCCAAGCTGGCCGCGTTTGCCAATGTTTTTCCCGAACAGAACCACAATGAGATCCTGGCCTGGACGCTGGCGAATCGGCAGGCGCAGAACTGGTCCGTCGTTTTCCTCCGGGACCGTAAAGAGGCGGCAGAGATGCCGCGTATCGCGCATCGGATCGAAGTGACGAAAGGCGTCATCGGCGCTGCCGCCGAGATCCATGAGGTCTGGGCCGAAGGCGACTCCCTGCTCGCCCGTATGCTCACTCTCGCGCACTATGCCGACTATGTCACCGTCTATCTCGCGATGCTCAACGCTATCTGTCCCACCGACATCGCCTCCATCGACCATCTCAAGACCGAAATGGCCAAAATCTGAACCGCAGTTTTCGGCTCCAGGCGAAGCGTATGCAATCCGATGTCCACGGCTGCTTTTTTAAGGAGAAAGAATGAACATCAAGGGGAAGATCGCAGCTGCGCTTCCGGCGTCTGTGCGTGCCCAGTGGAGGCGGATTCGTCATCCCAATGCGGTCGTACCCGTCGTGCCGCTGGCTGCCGCCCTTTTCGCGGAGGCGGTGGCGCGGCCTTCGGACATTCGGGGACACCTGAACTATCTCTATCGGCTTGCATCGACCGTAGAGCACATTACCGAGTTCGGAACCAGAAGCGGGCAGTCTACCGCCGCCTTTTTGTATGCGAAACCCCAACGACTCCGCTGCTACGATCTCGACCGCGCGGGAACGATCGCGACATTTGAGGCCGCCGCGCGGGAGGGGGGCGTAGATTTCATGTTTCAGCAGGCGGACGTGCTGAAAATCGACATCGAGCCGACCGATCTGCTCTTTATCGATACCTGGCATACCGGGGAGCAGGTCGCGGAGGAGCTGCGCCTCCACGGCGGCCGAGCACGGCGGTATCTGGTATTTCACGATACCGAGACGTATGGGCACCGAGGCGAGACGGAGGCGGACTCCGGCATGTGGCCCCCCATCGCCGCGTTCGTACGCCAGAACCCACAGTGGAGGCTGCTGCACCATTTTCAGCACGACAACGGACTGACGGTTCTAATGCGGGTGGAATGCTGACGCGAGGCTCACCAGAATCCCTGCCGCATTGAGCCCCGTAAGCGCTTCTTTTGGCCGCCGGAGAGTGGAAAGAGCTGCAGTCTGACACGGAATTGGGCGGCGCTAAATGCCGCCCAACCATAGAAGAATACGGACTTCGGCTGTTCGCTACTGCGTGCGGTCCAGGTCAACCGATTTATGGCCGATGCCGGGGACCGTTCCGGTAAAGTTGAACTGCCAGACAGTCCAGTTTTGCCAGGTTGTGCCTCTCAAATCGGGCGTTCCACTTGGGCTGGCGGCCCAGAGGGGATGGCCGGAAAAGTCGCCTTCCGTGCCGAATTCCAGCGCCCACCAGTGAGGAATGCAGTAGATCAAAGGCAGATCCGGAAAGATCGCTTCCACTGGCTCCAGCCAGTGAGCAACCTTCAGTATTCTCGTCGCGCGATCGATCCGCTGCCAGGAGCCGGGGTCGTCATCTGGATCTTCCACATCGACAGCGGCGCCCAGCGGCAGATTCTCTCTCCCAACGGCATCCACCTGAGCAAGAAAGGAGGCGGCCTGAATGCCGGCATCGTGCCCAGGCCGCAGGAAGTGGTAGGCTCCGACGACGAGACCGGCCGCAGCCGCGCCATTGACATTGTTCGCGAACTGAGGATCGACGTAGGTTTCGCCGTCAGTCGCTTTGATCAGAACGAACTTAAAGCCCGCTGCCAAGACCGCATCCCAATCGATGGGAGCTCCACGGTTATCCACATTGTGATGACTGACGTCCATCCCGACGCCAAGCGCTCTGATCTCGTCTTGATTCATGGATATTCTCCTTATTGAAATGGCAGTGAGAGACACACTGCTAATGGTGTTTTGACATAGAATAAGCTTAATCCTGCAATAATTTTGTATTTGATACAATATTTAGAAACTGCTCGCAGCGGTCTGGCCGAAAATTTATTTTACAGCGATGTGCAACTTTGTTGGTATGGACGCTGTCAGGGTAGGCAAGAGGCGACGCGAACTGCATTGCTGGCACACGGGTGTGCTGCGCGAAGCCCTGGAGAAGGCAGGCGAAACGACGATGCTCCTGACAACCGACGAAAAGCTGGTCGCCCGTACGCTTGCGGGCGATAGGAACGCTTTCCGCGTACTGGTCGAACGGCACTACACGGCCGTTTATCGCTTGTGCCGCAGCATTCTGCGTCAGCCGGAAGATGCCGAGGATGCGACGCAGGAGGTCTTCCTGCGCGTACATCAGGCGCTCGCCCAGTTTCAAAACCGGGGAGCTTTCGGGGCGTGGCTGCGCCGCCTGACGGTAAACCACTGTCTGAACCGCACCCAGAGCGCGACAGCGAAAGTAAATGCCCGCTCTCACTCCCTGGAACTGATGGCGGATACCCTTCCGGCCTCTCTGGATTCCGATCCGGAAGAGGCGCTGCTGCGCAGCGTCGAGCGGGACCGGATTCGCACTGAACTGAACCAACTGCCCGCCTCCCAGCGCGCGGCGCTCAGCCTGCGCCTGCTGGACGGATTATCATACGAGGAGATTGCGGACCTCATGGGCGTTCCTGTCAACAGTGTGCGGTCCTGGCTGCACCGAGGACGGGCGCGGCTGCGTGAGGCCCTTCAAGAGGTCATAGAATGCTGACGCGAGAACAGATACAGGACAGTACGGAAGACCCGCAGGAGATGGAATTCACCGTGACCCTGCCGGA
>JAYTGR010000471.1:0-1657 GCA_043733205.1 Chthonomonadaceae bacterium | reverse complement strand
GAGAACGCACAGGTCAAAACCGTGCAGGCTGCCACGGCCGCTAAACAGTGGACGACCATGCTGGGGCTGATGCTGGGATCGGCTCTGCTGGTTTTCCTTTACTGCAGACATATGGTGAACGGGCTGGTCAGCCCCGATGCCATGGATTTTGCGCAGTGCGCTCGCAATCTATTGCAGGGACACGGGTTTGTCACCCAAATTCTCCACCCCCTCGCTCTGACACACAGCTCGAACTCCCTCCATCAGCCCGATACGACCCACGGCATACTCTATCCCTTTGTGCTCGCACTGGGGTTCGGCATGTTCGGAGCGAAAGATGCCGTTGTGATCGCCGTCTCCAGCCTGTTCTATGTGCTCACCGGTCCCCTAATCTTTCTGCTGGCACGCCGCCTCTTCAATGTCAGAGCAGGCTGGATCGCCGCCCTCATCTTCCTGACCAACGGCAGCATCCTCGAATATGCCGCCTCGGGAACCCACATCACGCTCTTCCTCTTCCTTGCCACGTGCCTCTTCTACACTCTGCACGGCATGGCAGGTTCCCCACCCGCACCGGGCGGGCAGGAGGAAGCTCCGTCGCTTCCTAAGACCTCTTACCTGCTGGCCGGGATCCTGACGGGGCTGCTGTATCTGACCGATCCTCTCTTTCTCTGGATCGTGCCCGTTATGCTGGCGGCAGCCGTGCGGATGTCTCCCGGTCGTCCTTTCAACGCCCTCGTTTGGTTCGGGCTGCCGCTGCTGGCGCTGCTCGTCCCCGCTATGGTGCGTTTCGGTCAGCTGACCGGCAATCCCCTCTTCGGGCTGCGAGGTTCGGAGTTGTGGATGGGCACGGAGATGCTCCCCGGCCTGATGGGTTACCGTATCTCTCCCGAGCATTTCCTTGCAGACAGAGGGACAGGGCTCTCTATCGTACGCAAGCTTCTGCTGGCTGCGGTGGAGGGAATCGCCTTGATTCCGCGGATGCCCGGCAGCTGGATCCTCCTTTTTGTGGCGCCGAGCCTGGTATATCAGTACAGCAATCCCAGCGCGACGCGCCTGCGCAGCATCCTGCTGTGGTGTCTCCTGACGACATTAGTGGGCGGACTGTTTTTCTCGCCGAACCCGATACGCCTGATGATCGTGTTTCCGGCGCTGTTGATCTTCGCGGTGGCCTTTTTGCAGTATACACTGGAGGCCGCTCGGCTCAAACCGGAAAAGATTTGGGCGGTGTGCGCAGGCCTGGGTCTGGTTCTGCTCTCGCCTCTGGCGGGCGATCTGATCAAAACCAGGTACCCCGTGACAGTGGAGGAGGCGGGGGTGACGCGGGCGCTGACCAAGCAGATGCCGGCGGGGGATGTGAGTTTTTCGGATCAGCCCTGGCTGGTGGCATGGTACGGGGAGAGAGCGTCGATCTGGATCCCTGTCGAAGACCAGAGCCTTACCGATCTGAGACAGCAGTTTCCGAAGGCGCGCTGGCTGATTCTCACCAAGCAGACGCCCGGCCTTTCCCCGGAGTGGGACGAGACGTATAGGGGTCTGCTGCAATGGAACCAGGCGTATCGCCGGGCGCAGAAGGCGAATACTCCGTTACCGCAGAGTGTGCAAATCTCCGGCAGTCAGATCCCCCTGCTGAAGGCGCTGGACGGCTTCGAGACGGTGCCGCCGCTCCATGGGGAGGGGC
>JAYTGR010000470.1:0-1661 GCA_043733205.1 Chthonomonadaceae bacterium | reverse complement strand
GGAACGAGCGTACAGATCGGCAGCGACGGTCAGTGGAAGACGCATGCCGGTCCCATCACCTTCTCTTCGATCTATGGAGGCGAGGACTGCGATGCGCGGCTGGTCCAGTCCGGCTGGGATCGCACCGGGTTCGCGGGACCGGACTGGGCTGACGCCCTGCTGACGGAGGGGCCAGGGGGGCGTCTGCGGGGTCTGAGCGCCGCCGCACCGCCTCTGCGCGCCCTGGAAACGCTTCTGCCCGTTTTGGTGCGAGTGATCCGGCCAGGGGTGACCGTCTATGACCTGGGCCGCAACGCCTCGGTCATGCCGCGTCTGCGAGTGCAGGGAGATGCGGGAGCCGTCGTTCGAATCACAGGCGCGGAACTGCTGCATTCGGATGGTACGGTGGATCGCGGCTCATCGGGCGGCGGACAGGCCTACTGGCAGTGGACTCTCGCCGGAAACGCGCCCGAATCCTGCTTCCCCCGCTTCTTCTATCAGGGCTGCCGTTACCTTCAGGTCGAGTGTCTGCCCGCCGTCAAGGACGGTCCTGTGCCGACTGTCTCCGCACTGGAGGGGATTGGGGTCCACTCTGTCTCGCCGCCGATAGGGGAGTTCGCCTGCTCGAACGACCTGTTCAACCGCATTCACACGCTGATCCGGCGGGCGCAGGAGAACAACATGGTGAGCGTGCTCACCGACTGCCCCCACCGCGAACGCCTGGGCTGGCTGGAGCAGGACCATCTGAATGGCCCTTCGCTCCGCTATGAGTTCGATCTCGCGCAGCTGTTCGGCAAGATAGTGAACGATATGGCCGATTCGCAGCTGCCGAATGGGCTGGTGCCGGACATCGCGCCGGAGTACACCGTCTTTTCGGGCGGCTTCCGGGACTCACCGGAGTGGGGCAGTGCGCTCCCCTTGTGCGCCTGGCAGCAGTACGAATGGACCGGAGACAAAATGCTGCTCCAGACCTACTATCCTCAGATGCAGGCTTACGTCGCCTACCTGGGCAGCAAAGCCAAGGACGACATCGTCAGCCACGGTCTGGGAGACTGGTACGACCTGGGGCCAGGCCCGCCCGGCTATGCGCAGCTGACGCCGATCGCTCTCACCGCGACGGCCTTCTACTACGCCGACACGGTCACTCTCGCCCGAACCGCTGCGGTGCTGGGCCGCACCGAAGACGCGCGCAGGTTCGACGCGTTGGCGAACAGGATTCGCGAAGCCTTCAACCGCAGGCTTTTCCACGCCGACACGGGCCAGTATGCGACCGGCTCGCAGACGGCGAATTCGATCGCGCTCGTGATGGACCTCGTGCCGGTGGAGCAGCGCGCGCGGGTGCTGGACAATCTGGTCAAAGATGTTCGGGCGCACGGCAATGGCCTCACGGCAGGGGATGTCGGCTGCCGCTATCTGCTGCGCGCCCTCGCGGATGGGAACAGATCCGATGTCATCTTCGACGTCAATGCGCAGTCCGACAAGCCCGGTTACGGGTATCAGCTGGCGCACGGGGCGACCAGTCTGACAGAAGCCTGGAACGCAGGGCCAAACTCCTCCCAGGATCACTTTATGCTGGGGCAGCTGATGGAGTGGTTTTACCACGATCTGGCTGGGATCGGCATCGATCCGGCCGGGCCGGGCTTCAAGAAGATATTCATTCGACCGCAGCCCGTCGGCGATGT
>JAYTGR010000469.1:0-4961 GCA_043733205.1 Chthonomonadaceae bacterium | reverse complement strand
GTCACGGCGGACGGCTATGGGACGGCGAAACTGCGTGTCACGGCCTACACGCCTAAGACCAACAATGTGCAGTTCACGGACGGCGTCGAGGCGACTCTGCCGATACGCCCGCACGGCCGCGAGGTCGTGACGGCCTTCGCGGGCGAGGTGACCGCCAAGAATCCCGAAACGGAGGTCGTGCGCCTCGATCCGAAAGCCGTGCCCGAACTGAGCCGCCTGACGGTGCATATCACGCCCTCCCTCGCAGGCTCTCTGGTCGGCGCGACGGACTATCTGATCGGGTTCCCCTACGGCTGTACCGAGCAGACGATGAGCCGCTTCCTGCCCGATCTGCTGGTCGAGCGGGTTCTGAAAATGCACGGGATGGCGGACGTCAAGCGGCAGGACGAACTCCCGCGCATGGTCCATGCCGGCCTGAATCGCCTTTACCGTTTCCAGCATGCCGATACAGGCGGATGGGGCTGGTGGGAGCACGACTCGGACAGCGCCTGGATGACCGCCTATGTGCTCTACGGGCTGGCGGCCGCCCGCACGGAGGGCTACCCCGTGACGGCGTTCGCGCTGACCCGAGGCAGGGCCGCTGCCGTGAAGATGGCGAAAGACCCGAAGACGGACTCGGATGCCGCCGCCTTCCTGCTCTATGCGCTCGCCCTGAACGGCGACAGCGCCACGGCAAAGTCGGAGTTCGGCCGCATTCTCCTCCGCCATCCGGCCCGCACCGGCTATGCCTATCTGGTTCTGACGGCGAAGCTGATCGGCATCGACGCACTGCCTGCCCTCGACCTGATGAACCGGCAGGCGGAGTGGGCGGACGGCACCCTGCACTGGAAGTACCGCGCCAGCGGCTATTCGTGGGACTGGGACGACAGCGAGATGACCGCGATGGCGCTGCGCGCGCAGCTGGCCGTGAACCCGCAGGAGCCGCGTATCACGGGGATGCTGCGCTGGCTGATGCTGCACCGCACCGGCGACTACTGGGGCAGCACCCGCGATACCGCCTGGGTTCTGGCCGCCTTCTGCGACTATCTGAAATCGCAGCCGGACTTCACGGCGGGCGGGCAGGTGACGATCAAACTCAACGGCGTCGTGCGGCAGACCTACACGCTGACGCCCGGCCTGCTGAAGGAGCCGCAGCTCACCCTCCACGTTCCGGCCTCCGAACTGCGCCCCGACAAGAACGACGTCACGCTGGAACGATCCGGCGGCGGCAGTCCCATCTTCTACTCCGTGGAGTGGAAGCAGACGGTCGCCACCGAGGACATGCCCGCCCTCTCGCCTCCTCCGATCAAAGGCGAGACGCTCACGGTGAAGCGCGAGTATCTGCGTCTGAAGCCGCAGAAGGTCGGGATGGACTCCTGGTCGCTGCAGACGGAGCCGACCAGCAACCAGCTGGCGCAGGGGGACCGCATCCGTGTCCGCCTGACGATCGACGCGCCCCGCGACATGGCTTATGTCCTGATCGAAGACCCGTTCCCGTCCGGCTGCGAGGTCAGCGAGCGCGGCGATGCCAGCGAAGTGGTCGATTGGGGCTACTGGTGGCAGGGGGTGGATGTGCGTGACGACCATATCGCCTTCTTCGCGAAGACGATCACGAAAGGCAGGCACGTCATCGAGTACAATCTGCGCGCTCAGACGCCCGGCAGCTACCACACGCTGCCGACACTGGTGCAGGGGATGTATACGCCCGATACCCGCGCCGAGACGGCGGAAACGCGCGTCGAGATCAAGTAGGAGAGGAGCCTCGCGATGAAGAGTCAGTTCTGGCTGGAAGCGGGGGCTGTGGCGGCGCTGCTGGCAGTGGGAGGCGGAATGTTCTTCCGTCTCTCCTCCGCCCCTCCTCCGGAAGTAGAGATGGCGGGCTATGCGACCAGTCTGAAAGGCCGCACGGCCAGTCAGCGGCACAACGCGGAGCGCGCGGCGGAGTTTCTGGACGGCAAAGTGATCCCGCCCGGCGCCGTCTTCTCGTTCAACAAGGTCGTGCGGTCGTGGGCGCAGGACACGGGCTATGTGAAAGCGCCGGTCAGTTACGACGGCGAACTCATCAAAGCCTACGGCGGCGGCGTCTGCCAGACCTCCACGACGCTGTACAACGCGGCGCTCCTGGCGGGCCTGCCGATCCTCGAACGGCATCCGCACGTCTTCGCGCCGCACTATGTGCCGCCGGGCCGGGATGCGGCGGTCGCCCAGTATACCGTCGATCTGCGCTTCCGCAATCCCTATCCCTGGCCCCTGCGCATCCACACCGATGCGCGCGGCGACACGCTGGACATCCGGCTCTACGGCGCGAAAAAGCCCCCGCAGTCGGCCCATATCACTTCCGACATCCTGGAGACGATCACCCCACAAAACCTAACACGCGTCGCCTACCGCTCCGACACCCACGCCGGCAGCGCCTACCTGCGCAATCCCGGCGCAGTCGGCTACCGTGTCGTCACCTGCCGCATCCTCTCCCGCAACGGCCAGGAGACTGCTCGCGAACGCCTCGGAGACGACACCTACCAGGCCATGAACCACATCGTTCAGGTCGATGACATCGCCGCGCAGTGAACCGTGCTGAACCCGTTCACACCGAGATCGTTGGAGAGGTGGGGATGCTGAACGCTAACGCGCCCTGAACATCAACAGGTGACACGGGTCGGGAGTGCGGGGGTATAATGTAGTGCTGTCCGTTTTTGATGGGCGGCACTGCTTTTTTTGTGGGAGGGCGAACGTGAAGTTCAGGTGGGGTCTGCTGGGGATGGGGATGACGGGAGTGCTGGGGTTCGGAGGAGGCGCGGGACGGGCTGCGCCGCCGCTGGTGCCTTATGCGATGGTTTTTACGCCGGGAACGCCGACGGAGCTGCCGTTTCTCTTCAAGAACGAGGGCTCGACCGTCTCGGACGGGGCGCGCCATGCCGAGGTCGGGCAGTTCTGGGGCTACAGTTTTCCCGTCGCACCGGGTGAGACCTGCCTGCTCCACCTGACCCTGCCGGAGAAGGTGGACGAACCGCTGCCGGGGGTGGTCGTGACCGGGCCGGATGGCAAACCCTGGAATGCGGCGGTCGGCAAGGGCGTCGGAAACAGCGTGGATGTGACCTTCAAGGCTCCTGACAGCATGCCCCTGGGCGGGCGCGTAAACATCGTCCTCAGCGCGAAACTGGGCGTTTTCTCGGTCCAGCAGGTGCGCCTCGTGGAGCAGCAGTCCGACAGCAGCGGTGATGGTCTGCCCGATCAGATCGCCCGCTGGATGACGGCCGGCGTGTCCGGCGTGCCGCGTCCGTATGTCTATCCGCCTCCTGCCCGCCCTTACACCACCACTCAGAGCGGGGATGCGCTGAACCCCACATTCGACCTGCAGACCGATGCCGTGTTCGTCTACAGCCCGGATGCGGCGATCATCGCCGGGTGGAAATCGCGCGGGTACGGCGTCTGGACGATGGGCGGTTCGCGGGAGAGCAAGGAGTATGCGGCCCAGCATCCTGACGACGTGCAGCGCGACTCCGCCAACAGCCCTCTTATGATCGACGGCAGCGCCTATCTCAACCCGACGCCAGCACATAACGCCATCGAGGCCCAGCGGTACGCTGTGGCGGTGATGAACGGCAGCGCCGGGATCTGTCCCGAAGAGCCGGAGTACTTCGCCCGCGCGGGATATGAGCAGGCTTTCCGCAAAGAGTGGCAGCAGAAGTTTGGTTCGCCGTGGCAGGCTCCCGAGAGCGGTGTCGATGCGCGCTGGCAGGCCGGACAGCTGATGGCCTCGCTGGAGGCGGATCATATTACGGCGCTGCTGCAGCCCTTCGCCGCCCGATTCGATGTGCGCCGCATGGTGGCGCTGCACAGTCCGATCAACTACGCGCAGTGGGGAATCGTCTGTCCGCAGTACCGAATCGCGAGTTCGCCTCTGGTGCAGGACGTAGTCGGGCAGGTCTGGACCGGGACCGCGCGTACTCCGGTGCGCTTCTCCGGCATTCGCAGCGACCGCACCTTCTCAACCGCTTTTCTGGAGTACTCCTCCCTGGCGCAGCTGCTGCGCGGGACCGGCAAACGACTCTGGTTCCTCGCCGATCCGCTCGAAGACGACCCGACCCGCAGTCAGTCCGACTACAAGAGCCACTACGAAGAGACACTGATCGCCTCTCTGTTCTTCCCAGAGGTAGACTCCTATGAGGTGATGCCGTGGCCCACGCGGGTCTATGGCCATATTCCGCCCGAGTATGCGACGGAGATCAACACCGTCATTGCCGCGCTGCAGGACATGCACAACCATCCGGTGAAGGGCGGCAATGTGGCCTCCGATGCCAATATCGGGGTCTTCTGCTCCGACTCGATGCAGTGGCAGCGTGCCGCCCCCTCTATCAGCGATTACGATGGGTTCTTCGGCCTGACACTCCCTCTGCTTCAGCGCGGTGTACCGGTGCAGGCGGCCTCGCTGGACCGGGCGGCAGAGCCAGGTTATCTGGCAGCGTTCAAAACGCTGCTGCTCTCCTACGACTATCAGAAACCACCGGATGCGCGGACCCAGACGGCCCTGGCGGACTGGGTCCGGCGCGGCGGCAGTCTCGTGTTCTTCGGCGGCTCCGACGCCTACAACGACGTGAAAACCTCCTGGTGGCGACAGGCGGGCAGCCTGACCGCGCCGCAGGACGATCTGTGGGCGAAGCTGGGGATCGCAGTCGGCGGCAAGCCAGGTGTGAAGATCGCGCCCCCGACTCAGGATACGGCAGCATACAAATCCGTGCTGGAAGGCGACGGCAGCGAGCACGATCTCAAAAACCGCCGCCCTTATACGATCGATCTGACCCCCTTTGCGCAGGCGACCGGGAGTGTGGCCGTGCGCTTCGGAGACAGGACTCCGCAGGACGGGTGGGGGGCCTGGGTGGCTTCTGCGGAGCTGCGGGTCGGGGGGCAGCTGGCCGCGTCGTTCGTGGCGGGATCGGATATCGAGAGCCGCTTCCTCGCGTTCGATAACAACAGCGCGGTCG
>JAYTGR010000468.1:0-1668 GCA_043733205.1 Chthonomonadaceae bacterium | reverse complement strand
GGAGATCCTCCATGAACTGTCATCGCATTAAGAGCAGCGGCAGGCCTGCGGGCCGCTTGCACTCCCTGTTCTGCACCGAATGCCGCGTCTCGCAACGCACCGACGACCTCTTGTCGTTCGGAGTCGTCCAGCTTCGGAAGGAGACGAATCCGCATCCTGCGCTGAATCGGACGCTCGCCGTTCTGGCGCTTCCGCAGCTGCCCGAAAACTTCTATCTGCGCCTCCGGCGCCGCAGCCAGCGTCGCACGCGTACCTCCATGGCGCTGGGTCTCTTTCTCAGCGTCAGCGCCTGGTTTATCTATATGGACGCACTGCCTGCCTATCTTCCCTATGAAAAACCTGCCGAGAAGTCCGTCGGCCAAATGGCCCTTCAGTTTGCAATCCCGGCCAACTCCACCGGATATACCGTGAGAGGAACCACGTTCGTGCTGGGAGGATCCACCAACGAACTTATCGGCTGTACCCGAGCATTGGAGTTCCCATCCGATTCTCATTTTCATCCGGAAGCCGACACGATGGCAGTCTGCCTCAATTATATTGGGAACAAGACGGCTATCGAGACGATTCATGCGAACCTGACGACCCCTTATAGAGAACAGATCTGGCATAATGAGCAGGATTGGCTGGATTCTTACATGCCGCTTCAGTACTTCGGCGCCCTGCTTCATGCCAACGCTGTCTGGAAGGAGTCTCAGGGCGACCGCCTCGGGGCGATCAAAGAGGCGCAGAACCTGATCGCCTTCGGCGAGAATATCTCAGGGGGCGGGTCGTGGAACTCTCGTCAGTTAGGTGATCGGTGTGAGCAGGATGGCTGCCGCCTCCTCTGGAGACAGCTGCCCGGTTTGTCGGCGAAAGAAGCGCTTCCTATAGCCAGACGACTGGAAGCAACGAGCAGACTTCACAAGCCCCTTGAGACGACCGCGCAGTGGGAACGTGTATCGAGCCTATCGGTGGAGTACGCGGCGCTTCGGCGACCGTTCTGGAGGTGGCAGTGTTCGGAAAAAAGAGCGTATTCGGAGGTCTACCCGATTGCGGCGTTACAACATCTCGCGTTGGCGATCAGCCTGCACGCGCGCAGCAACCAGCACATCTTTCAGGATCTAAACGATGCCGCCGTAAAGGAGGACCAACGCTTCTTTGGCTCCTACAGGCACATGACCAAAGAAAAGTCGAGCGAAATTAGCAGGCTGGATCCCCTGCAATCAATTCTCCGTCCCAGATTGCTGTGGGAGCAGGCGGATCTGGACAATATATGCTTCATGGACTTCGAAAGCGAAACGCAGAACGCGCTGCTTACGACCGCGCTGGCCATCCAGGCCTATCGCCAGGAGCACGGCGTCAACCCGTTGAGCTTGCATGTCCTCTGTCCGAAGTATCTCAGCCACGTGCCAGCCGACCCCTTTCAGCCTGGGGCCGAACTCCACTACGCGCCTCAATACCTTTATAACGATCAGTCTCGGTTCGAGGTCACAGCGCAGGAGGCCAGGCGATACCCGACTTATGTGCTCTACTCCGTTGGGCCGGACGGCATCGACCAGCAGGGGAAATCGATCTACCTGGCTGCCAAAGGGCAGAACTCCAGAAGAGTTTTCCCCGACAGCACGGGAGACATCGTCGCTGGCATCAATCGTTAGCGCCTCAAAAACAATCGAATGCGCCCTCGTCCTG
>JAYTGR010000467.1:0-1670 GCA_043733205.1 Chthonomonadaceae bacterium | reverse complement strand
TGTCGAAACTTCCGATGCCGGATACCGCATAGCGATTGGGGCCTGCGAAGGCGAAGACCTGTGCGCGCCGCCTTACCTCGATCCGATTGTGCCCTTCGTCCCCAACCGGCAGCGGCAGAGCGGCGCGGAACTGCCCTTCGCTGTCGGTCGTGCCGTTCGCATAGGCGGCATCCTGCTCCGGCTCCGACGCATAGAGCCGCACGGGTTCCCATATTGTCAGGTTCACGCCCGACATGGGTTTCCCCGTTTTCGAGTCGGCAGCGTATGCCAGCACGGAGTCCTTGTCCACCTTCTGTACCAGGGCGATGTCGCTGACGATGACAAGCGTGGTCGCGCCAAGCTGACTGCTCTCCCCCGCTCTCGCCTCGACGATGTAGGCGCCCGGTGTGTCCAGGGGCGTCGCTGTATTGTCGTAAGCCTCGTTGTATTTGCCGTCGTTGCTGGTGGTAATGGTCCATTCCACCATCTTTTCGGCGCGATAAGCAGGATTGGAACCGTCGGGACGAAAATGGCGTTCAAAATCGTCGAAAGAGGGCCGGCGGAGCAGACCGTCCTTCTCTCTCGTTTCCGTATGTCCAAAGATCGATTCCAGGTGGACCCGATAGGCGGTCAGCCGCACCTGAGAGACGTTGCGGGTGTTCACCTGCACAAAAGCCTTCTCACCGGGCCGTGCCACGTTCGGTGCGCTCAGATTGAGAGAGGGCGTGGTCATACCGCTCAGCTGCCGTCTGGCATCGCTGTTCCAGCGGCTTTTCGGATAGGTGTGAATAAACGCGTTATAGCGGCTGGCCGCTCTCAGAAAATCGCCCTTCTGCTCGGTCCAATGCGCGACCGTGTAGGCCAGTCGGTCGGCTTCGGGATCGTTGGGATAACGCTGCACGATGTCCAGCAACAGATCGATCGGCTCGACCGCCTCGTAAGGCAGGGAGTTATGAAGGTAGATCGGAACGTGCTGCCCATGAATACGCCGGTAGCCTCGCAGGCGCTGTGAACCGCCGCTGCTCTGCCGCAGCTCTAAAATGTAGGATGCCTTGCCCAGTGTGGCCAGCACGGTGGAGTGATGGTCTGAAGCCGGACGGGCGGCATCCAGCTGCAAAATCTTCTCGTACAAATACATCACGCGGCGGGCGGCGGGCCAGTGGCGGTCGTATGCCTGATGCGGATCGATGTTCCAGTCGGTATGTGCGACATCGAAACGACTGGTATCATCTTCGCGAGCGCTCGTCTCCGCCAGATCGAAGTCCAGGTCGATCTCGGCGGCCGCCAGCGCGTCGCGTTCCGTGGAATCGAGACGTGTGATGCGGAAGCGCTCGAAAAGCTCCTGCGCCCGCGTCATAGCAGCCTCCGCTTTCTGATTGTCTTCCGCGGCCAGCCCTATCGGTTCCGGCGCTTCTCCCCCTTCGGATTTCGGCACATCGCTGCCGCGCGTGATCTTCTTCCCGACCTTATAGCCGTTGTGATCCACGATGCGATAGAGCCGCCCGCGCCAGACCTGACCACGCGCCTCCCACACGTTATCGTGATAGGTGACCACGTAGCTCTCCGCCGCCACAATCGCCCGATCCCATTTCTTTGCCCGCCCCAATGAAACCATGATCCGATAGTCGATCTCCGCCCTATTCGGCAGTTTCGGATCTGCGGCCAGCGCCTTCCGATACGCCTCCAGCGCA
>JAYTGR010000466.1:0-12922 GCA_043733205.1 Chthonomonadaceae bacterium | reverse complement strand
GCTCTGATCTCCCATGCTCTGGACCCGATGGCGGCTCTGAAGGAGTTTCAGGCCATCGAGGAGAAGGCGGAATCGGAGTTCGAGCTGCAGGTCATTCGCCGTCTGCTCGACAGAGGGTATCGCGTGACACCGCAGTGGCAGGTTGGGCGTTACCGGATCGACATCGTCGTGGACGATGGAGAAAAGCGGCTGGCCATCGAGTGCGACGGCGACCGCTATCATCCGCTGGAGAAACTGTCGGAGGATATGGCGCGGCAGGCGCTTCTGGAGCGCCTGGGCTGGACATTCGCGCGCATTCGCGGCAGCGCCTTCTTCCGCGACCCGGCATCGGCGATGGAACCGGTCTTCGCCCGATTGGAATCGCTCGGGATCGCAGCCATCGGATCGGCGGAGGCTCCGCAGTCCTCCGCAGAAAATCGGAGCGGCCTGACACGCCGCATCATAATCCGCGCCGAAGCGATACAGAGAGCAAACGCTCCTGAAACGGCAGATGACACGCCCTCTGCCCAGGAGGAGCTGCTGCTGGGCATCTAAAGTAGCCGGACGTAATCCGTTCGCACTCTTCCCGACAAGGAGACAGTGTCGTTATGCCTCTCAAGATTGCTATGATCGGAGCCGGGTCCATCGGCTTTACACGCCGCCTGATGGGCGACCTGCTGACCGTTCCCGAGTTCGCCGAGACCACCTTCGCCTTCACCGACCTGAACCAGCAGAACCTCGATATGGTCGCGCAGCTCGCGGAGCGCGACATCCAGGGAAATGATCTGCCCGCCCGTGTCGTGACCACGACGGACCGCCGCGCCGCTATCGCGGACGCCGACTATGTGATGTGCATGATTCGGCAGGGCGGGCTGGAGGGTTTTCAGACGGACATCGACATTCCGCTGAAATATGGGATCGACCAGTGCGTTGGCGATACGATCTGCGCGGGCGGCCTCATGTATGCCCAGCGCGGAATTGCCGCTCTGCTCGAATTCTGTAAGGATATTCGGGAAGTGGCGAAGCCAAATGCCCTGTTCCTGAACTACTCGAACCCGATGGCGATGCTCACCTGGGCCTGTAACAAGTATGGGGGAGTAAAAACGATCGGGCTTTGCCATGGAGTGCAGGGCGCACAGCATCAGATCGCGTCCTGCGTGGAGCACTGGGCACGGCGCGAAGGCATGATCGGCGAGGAGGAGAAGGTGAAGCGTGCAGACATCGATTTTATCTTCGCGGGCATCAACCATCAGACCTGGTGTACCCGTGCCGTCTGGCGCGGTATCGACCTGATACCGCGTCTGCTGGAGCTTTTCCAGAGCCATCCGCAATATCCGACCACCGAGAAAGTCCGCATCGATGTTCTGAAACGCTTCGGTTACTACAGCACGGAGAGCAATGGTCACCTGAGCGAATATGTGCCGTGGTACCGCAAACGGCTGGATCAGATCAACAAATGGATCGACCTCTCGACCTGGATCAACGGCGAAACTGGCGGCTATCTGCGCGTCTGCACCGAAGGCCGCAACTGGTTCGAGACCGACTTTCCCAACTGGCTGACGCAGGATCCGCCGAAGTTCGTCCCGGAAAAGCGCAGCGAAGAGCACGGCTCCTATATCATCGAGTCGCTGGAGACGGGCCGTGTCTATCGCGGACACTTCAACGTCGTCAACGACAATATCATCACCAACCTGCCCAACGGCTGCATCGTCGAGGTGCCGGGCTACGTGGACCGCAACGGCATAAACATTCCTATCGTGGGCGATCTGCCGATGGCCTGCGCGGCGACCTGCTCCGCTTCGGTCCATGTGCAGCAGATGGGGATGGAAGCGGCGGTGCATGGCGATGTGACCCTGCTCAAACAGGCGATGCTCCACGATCCGCTGACAGGCGCCGTCTGCGATCCCGAAGAGGTCTGGCAGATGACTGACGAGATGCTCGTCGCCCAGGCGCAATGGCTCCCGCAGTACGCCGCCTCCATCCCCGAAGCCGCTGCCCGCCTGGCGGCTGCCGAGCAGGACGGCACGCGCGTCAAGACCATGGACGGCTTCCAGGGCATGGCCCGCCTCCACACCAAAACGGTCGAGGAGATGGCCGCCGCCAAAGAAGAAGCCCGCTCCAACGCCCAGGCCGCCGACAAAGGCAAAATGACCACGAACGCGTAAGCGCTCTGTCGGCGTAGGTAAGCAGAGTTCCGACGAGCCTCTCCTCTGGGAAGGAGATGCTGTACGCCGCAGTGAATAGGCCGTCAGCAATGTCGCGTCTCTGGTTTAAAGTCTCGAAAGGAGTTTCTTATGCTGAAGAAGTTTCTGGCTCTAGCTGCCGCAATGACGGCTGTTGCTCTCGTCAGTTCCACCGCAGCTGCGGGGGGATTGAGCATCGGCGATCCCGCGCCCAAACTGAACGTTAAAAAGTTCGTCAAGGGAACGCCCGTCACCCAGTTCGAAAAGGGCAAACTCTACGTCGTCGAGTTCTGGGCCACCTGGTGCGGCCCCTGTCGAGCCTCCATTCCTCACCTGACGGAGATGGCCAAGAAGAACAAAGACGTGACGTTCGTCGGCGTCAGCGTCTGGGAGCGCGACCAGAGCCTGGTGATGCCGTTTGTGACGGAGATGGGCGATAAGATGAACTATCATGTCGCGATGGATGCCGTGCCTGCGGGCGGAGACGGCAGCTCGGGCGCGATGGCGACCACCTGGATGACTGCTGCGGAGCAGAACGGCATTCCGACCGCGTTCATCGTCAACAAAGACAGCAAAATCGCGTGGATCGGGCATCCCATGACGATGGAAGAGCCGCTGGCAAAGATCGAGGCCGGCAAATGGGACATGAAAATCGAAGCGGAGAAATCCCGCAAAGCGATGGTCATGGCACACAAAATGCGTGACCTTCAGGCCGCATTCATCCCCTCCTATCAGAAAAAAGACTACGCGAAAGTAGTCTCCATCCTGGACGACGCCATTACCAGCGACCCGGAAATCGAAGGTCAGGTGGCTCCGATCAAACTCATGATGCTGCAGCAGCAAGGCAAAACGGACGAGGCTGCGGACTACATCACCAAACTGGTCGGCGGCGCCCTCAAAGACAGCGTCGAAGGTCTCAATCAGATCGCATGGAACCAGGTAAACCCGGATGCGCCCAAAAA
Organism: Chthonomonadaceae bacterium; assembly: GCA_043733205.1. Taxonomy (GTDB): domain Bacteria; phylum Armatimonadota; class Chthonomonadetes; order Chthonomonadales; family Chthonomonadaceae; genus JANXLO01. The sequence goes on along the minus strand of JAYTGR010000466.1, from coordinate 9,798 downwards.
GGCGGCTCCGGCGCTCGTGGCCGCCGCCGTGAAAGCTGCTCTGCGCGCAGATGAACTGTCCAAGAGCAAAGACCCCGCCATTGCCGATACGCTGGCAGCAGCCTACTTTGCGGACGGCAACGCCGCAAAGGCTGTGGCGACCCAGGAGCGAGCCATCGCTCTGGCCAAGGGGAGTCAGTTCGAGAAAGACCCCTCTTTCGGTCAGCACCTCGCGAAGTACAAAGCCGGAAAGTAACCGGTCCCAGAGGATCGACTGCGGCTGCCGTCCGTCTGGCAGCCGCAGCGTGGAAATCCGAAAGCCCCAAAACCTCTGTCGAGATTTGGGGCTTTTGAACTCGTATCCATCCCGATAAAGCAGCCGCCGCAGCCAGTCCCGGTGACAGGAAAGTCCCAAATGCGCTATAGTCGATGAAGGAGATATTTCCCGTGGCCTTTTCAAGTTTTACTCTGAGCGACGTTACTAAAAAGTTCGGCCTTAATCTGACCGAGACGACCGATCTTTTTGCGGATGTCCCGGAGATACCGATACGTCCTGAGTTTCAAACGCAGTTCAATGTCATGCTGCCACTCGCTCTCGCTACCTCTACCGAGAAAGCGCGATCGGAATTTATCATCGCTCCGGTTCTGGTCGAGCTCTGGCTGCTGCAGGATCGCAGGATCGGTCTCCTTTCAGGGGTGGAATTCAACATCGACGAATCGCAGGGTCTGACAGGCGTCTGCGACTACATCATCACGCTTTCCCCGGAACAGATGTTCGTCAAAGCGCCGGTGATAATGCTGGTCGAGGCGAAGAACGAAGACTTGAAGCGAGGTTACGGCCAGTGCATCGCGGAGATGATCGCCGCGCAAACATTCAATGCCCGCGAGGGCAGTGAGAGCCTTCAGATCTACGGTGTCGTCACTATAGGGGAACTGTGGAGGTTTCTCGTTTTGGAAGGCACGAATGCTCGGATCGATTCGCGCAGTTATCATATTGACCGTCTTCCCAAGATCATGGGCATCCTGCTGTATCTCACCCGTATTCAAGAGCCAGCCTGAGATTTACTCCAGCCGACCGAATTGACTTGGGGAAGGAGGCTGTCTCCTTCCCCAATGTTTTTAAGAGATTGAGCGTGCGCTATTTCGCGAGTTCGTAGAAGGCGTGGGCATATATTTTGGCGGCGTCGATGATGGTCGAGACAGCGATGCGCTCGTCCGGCTCATGCGCGGGGCCATCGCTGCCGTTGGGAAAGCCCGCTCCGTAGGCGACGGCGTTGGGCGTTGCGCGGGCATAGGTTCCGCCGCCGATCGTTTGGGGTTTGCTCTCCAGGTCGCCGGTCTCTTCCTGATAGACGCGCAGCAGTGTCGCGACCGGCTCTTTGTCGAGCGGGACATAGAGCGGCAGCTGGTTGCGCGTGTGGGCGATGGTCCAGCCTGTCTTCTCCCTAATCGAGCGGTTGGCTTCCAGCAGTTCGTCCAGGGTCCAGGTAACTGGATAACGGATGTTGAAGGTCACCTGTATCTTATTGTCGGAGGTGGTCTCCAGAATACCCAGGTTGCTGGTGAGAGGCCCGGCGATCTCATCGGTGTGGGCGATGCCGAGGGCAGCGCCGGTCGTCTCGGCCATCTCGGTGACCCACTGCAGCCACACCGACTTTTCAGGCAGATCGAGCGCTGTGAGCGCGCGGGCGAGACGGGCGACCGCATTGTCGCCTCCGGACGGGCGTGCTCCATGCGCGGATTTGCCGACCGCTTTCACGACAATTCCAGACGCTGTCTGCTGGAAAGTCACATTTTTGTCCCAGAACTTGGATAGTGTCTCCGCCGCGAGCGCCACCGATTCGGGGGTGCCCTGCACGGTGGCTTCGGCATAGTCCGGAACCATGTTGGGCCGCCGTCCGCCGCCTGCCGTCATGATGTGCAGCGCGTGCTCCCCGGTCGGCAGCTCTTTCTCGAACACCAGATCGGCGATGCCCTTCTCGGCGTAGATCAGCGGGAAGCCTGCGTCCGGAGTAAAGGCATAGACCGGGCGCTCCTCCTGGGCGACATTGAAGTAGTGCTCGACGCACGCGAAACCGCTCTCCTCATTGCATCCGAAAATGATTCGGATGCGCCGCTTGAGCGGCAGACCGCACTCCATGATCGCCTTCGCCGCGAACAGGGCTGCGTAGGTCGGGCCTTTGTCGTCGGCAGCACCGCGCGCGTAGAGATAGCCGTCTTCCAGCGCCGCGCCATACGGTTCGTGCTGCCAGCGGTCGCCTTCAGGCACGACATCGAGATGCCCCATCGCGGCGATCATCTCCGTCCCCGCTCCCATCTCCGCATGCCCCGCGTAGCCATCGACGTTCTTGGTCTTGAAACCCAGACGGTCACAGAGCGCCAGCGAATAGTCCAGAGCATCGCGCACCGGCTGTCCAAACGGCGCACCGGGTCCTGCCGCCGGCGCTTCCACGCTCGGGATCCGCAGGACGCCCTGCAGCGCCTCCACGATCTCCTCTTTATGATTCTCAATCCAGTCGTGCAGCTTCTGCACATTCGGGTCGGTCGGGGTGTTCATCAGCTTGAGACAGTCTCCGTTCTGTTGTGTACTTGCTGCCACATTATAGCAAATTGCCGCTTGTTTCGGAAACACAAGGAGTCGGCCTGCCCCGCGCCGAAATAGAGGGCACCCATTCAGAACGTATCCAGGGAGGGCAGTTATGCGAACCAGAACATTTTTGATACTGCTCGGTCTGATTCTGTGCAGCGGAATTCAGGCGCAGCAGAATGAGATTCCAGATGGCGGCAGAAAGGTCCCTGCCGATATGCTGTCCGCGCGACAGATCGCGGACGGCTGGATTCAGCTCTTCGATGGCACAACGGAATACGGATGGAGGCCGCTCGGGGAGGCGAAATGGTCCGTCGCAGACGGAGCGCTCGTGAGTGAGCCCGGACACGCAGGATCGCTCTGCACGACGACGGAGTTCAGCAGCGGTGAACTGCATTTCGAGTGCTCCCAGGGCTCGACAGGTCATGCCCGTATTGCGCTCTGCGCATCCGACGCGATGGCGCTCACTCCGGACAGCGCCGTTTGCTTCGATCTGGCGACGGAAAGCAGGAAAACGAGCAGCCGGCCGTCTGCTGGCCCCGAAAAGGCCGTTTGGATGTCATACGACCTTACGGCAAAGGGTGACACGGTCGAACTGCGTATCGACCGCAAATTCAGGGGCGCCTCACGGATTCCCTCCCGTGTTCGCGGTTATGTCGGGCTGATGACGGCAGGCAAAGGCGTTGTCCAGTTTCGCAATATCCGGTTCCGACCGACAGGATTGAAAACTGTTTTCAATGGCAAAGACCTGACGGGCTGGATCGCGCCGGAAGGCAACAAGTCGGTCTTTTCGGTGACAAAAGAGGGCTGGCTGAATCTTAAAGGCGGGCGGGGGGATCTTCAGACCATCGAGCAGTGGGGCGACTTCGTCCTGCAGATCGACGTCTATACCAACGGCGACCATCTGAACAGCGGCGTCTTTTTCCGGGCGGAGCAGGGCAAGTTCGAACAGGGTTACGAAGACCAGATCCGGAACCAGTGGGAAGGGGACGACCGCACGAAACCTATAGACTACGGCACCGGCGCCGTCTACAACCGAATGCCGGTGCGCAAAGTGGTCTCCTCGGATCGGGAGTGGTTCACTATGACCCTCATCGCGCACGGGACGCACATCGGCTCCTGGGTGAACGGTGTGCTGGTCTGCGACTTCACGGACATGCGGCCCCCCGATCAGGTCAATGCCCGTAAGGGCGCGCGCACCAGGGCTGGCGTCATCAGCCTGCAGGGCCACGAGCCCGACACCGATCTGAACTTCCGCAGCATCCGCATTGCGGAACTGCCTGCGGCCGGCAAGTGAACGATCCGACGGTGTCTGATGCTGAGATAGATCGGGCTGTTACCGAGTTACAACAGATCGCTCGGCAAGCCGTCGGCCACGAGGTCGATCCTGCTTTCTATGCGCTTCTCGACCGCCGCGAGGCCGTGTATGAACGCCTGATCGCGCAGGGTTCCAGATCGCTCGCGCCGCTGACTGGACTGCTCACAGAGCGGAACAGCATGGTCTCCCTGTTTGCTGCGGAGGCGCTCGGACGGCTGGGCGATCCGCAGGCGGTCAAGCCGCTGCTGGAAGCGTTCGTGGCCGAGGCCAACCCGGTCTATACCATCGCAGTCGCGCAGATCGGCGACCGGAGCGCGGTCGAGCCGCTCATTGCGATCCTGGACAATGCGGATGCTCTTGCCGAAGAGCATGCGGAACAGATCCGACTGCGCGGACTGGCGGCGGAGGCCCACACTCTGAGCGCCTGGCTGGACAAAACCCTCTACCGCCTCGGAATTGTAAAAACCGACCGGCATATCCGGGATGCGCAGTCGCTGCTCCTCCGGCGATCCGTGGCACAGGCGCTGGAAGCGTTAGGCGACCAACGCGCTGTCGGGCCGCTGAGACGCTGGGCGGATCATCCCGAGCCGACTCTCCGCGATACAATACGACATGCCCTGCAAACCCTGGAGCCGCGTTAAAGAACGGAGACAACGGTGTTCACAGAGAGTCAACAGAGAACCCTGCAGGCCGCGCTGGATCGGCTGATTCCGGCGGACGACTATCCCGGCGCGTGGGACGCGGGCGCGGGAGACTATATCGCGCGGCAGCTGGAAGGCGATTCACGGCATCTGCTGGCCTCTTACCGCCTGGGACTGGACGCGATGGACGCTGAGGCCGTGACAGCCTATGGCCAGCATTTCGCAGAACTTTACCCGGTTCGACAGGACGCATTGATCGCCAATATGGAGCGCGGGGTGACGGCCGCTTTGTGGATAATACCGGCCGCAGGCTTTATGTGTACGCTCATCAGCCATGCAGCGGAGGGTTATTACGCCGACCCGGCGCAGGGCGGCAATCGGGGGGAAAAGTCGTGGGCGATGATCGGCTTCGATCAGGCGGGAAGACCGTAGCGAACAGCACAGGGGAGTGATGGGAACGCAGGCATGACACAGACTTATGATGTGATAATTGTGGGAGCAGGCGCGGGCGGCGGGATCGCTGCTGGGATCCTGGCGGAGGCAGGCAAGCGTGTCCTGCTGCTGGAGCGTGGACCGGCGCGCAGCTTTGCGGACGTTGGGCGCGACCAGCTGCGCAATCAGAGGCTCTCGCTCTATGGGCACAACGCCGGACCGGACGCGGAAGGCAATCCGCGCGTGGCGGTGGATGCGCAGGGCCGCGAGCATCTCGTGCGGCCACCGGAGGGCGGGTATCAAAACAATGCCGCCGGGGTCGGCGGCGGTACGCAGGTCTACGGCGCGCAGGCGTGGCGCTTCATGGAGCAGGACTTCCGCATGGCCTCCACCTATGGGGTGCCTGAACACAGTTCCCTGTCGGACTGGCCGATCGCTTATGCGGATCTCGCGCCTTACTATGAGCGGGCGGAGTGGGAGCTTGGCGTTTCGGGGGATGGAGAGGCGAGCAGCGTCCAGGCGCCGAGGGCCAAATGCTACCCGATGCCGCCCGTCCCCGACAATCCGAGCCGAACCGTGCTGAAGCGCGGAGCGGAGCGGCTGGGCTGGAACACCAATCCGGTTCCGCTGCTCATCAACACGGTCCCCTATCTTGGCCGGCCGGCCTGTGTGCAGTGCAGCTACTGCGTCGGGTTCGCCTGTCCTTCCGACAGCAAGAACGGCACGCAGAACACGCTCATTCCGCGGGCGCTCGCCACCGGCCAGTGCGAACTCGTGACGCATGCTATGGCGGAGCGCATCGATACGGACGCACTAGGCAGCGTCGTCGGCGTGACCTATCTCATCGAGCGGGACGGCACGATGCAGCGCGAATCGGCGACGGCAAAAGCGGTCGTCGTGTCGAGCGGCGCGATCGAATCGGCCCGCCTGCTGCTCAACTCGGCTTCCGCTCTGCATCCGCACGGGCTCGGGAATGAGCACGACTGCGTCGGACGCAGCCTGCAGGGCCACTACTATCCCGGCGTACACGGCCTATTCGACGAGCCGATGCACGACGGCCTCGGCCCCGGCGTTTCGATCGCGACCAGTCAGTTCAATCACGGCAATCCCGGTATCGTCGGCGGCGGGATGCTGGCCAATGAGTTCACCAAACTCCCGATGATCTTCTGGCGGGGCTCCATCCCCTCCGATGTGCCGCGCTGGGGAGCGGCGAACAAGCGCTGGATGCGCGAGAACTTTAACCGCACCCTCCATGTCATGGGACCGGTTCAGGATATTCCGAACCCGGAGTGCCGCGTTCAAATCGCCCCGAATGTGCGCGACCGATATGGCATTCCTGTGGCGAAACTCTCCGGAACCACGCATCCGGAGACGGTCAGAACCGCCACGTTTATGTATGAGCGCGCGCGGGAATGGATGGAGGCGAGCGGCGCGGTGCGCGTCTGGGGGGGACCGCCCAGCCTCGGACTGAGCGCCGGGCAGCATCAGGCAGGCACCTGCCGTATGGGCATCGATCCGCACACCTCCGTCACCGACCCGTGGGGCCGCATCCACGCGCACGCCAACCTGTTCGTCGTCGATGCCTCCCTGCACGTCACCAACGGCGGATTCAATCCTGTACTCACGATCATGGCGCTGGCGTTCCGGTGCGCCGAACAGATCGCAAAGGTTCTCTGAATGCCCAACGCCCTTCCACACAGAAGCTCATACACACAAAGAAGACTGCCTGTTGGGGCTCCGCCTGCCCGCATCGGAAAGGGAGCCGGGGGGGCAGGCAATGCCTTCCCTATCGGAATCGTCTTGCTGTTGCTGCTGTTGTTTTGTGGCAGTGCGCGGGCGCAGAGCAGTCTGGACGGAATTCGGCAGCGCGGAGAACTGGTCATCGCGACCGATGCGACCTATCCTCCCTTCGAGTACATGGAGGGTAAGAAGCCCATTGGCTTCGATGTCGATTTTGGGAACGAGATCGGCCGGGAACTGGGCGTCAGAGTGCGCTGGGTTCCTACGGCCTGGTCGGGCGTGCTGGGGGCGCTGGAGGCGCACAAGTGCGACATCATCCTCTCCGGGGTCACGATCACCGACGAGCGGAAGAAGACAACCGCCTTTTCGCGGCCCTACTTTCCGTCTGGCCAGACGATTGCGCGGCGCAAGGGCGACACAACCGTCCAGAAACTCCAGGACCTGAAGGATCGGCGTGTCTCGGTGCAGGAGGAGACGACAGGCCAGTATGCCCTGCAAAAGCTCGGCGTTCCCAAGGACCATATCAACCGCTTCGACAAACTGGAAGATGGCCTGACCGATGTCGTCAACGGCAAATCCGATGCGGCGGTGGCGGACCTGCCCGCGCTGAAAGAGAGCCTGCGCAAGAGCTATCCGCAGCTGGAGCTGACCGGTGGACTGTTCACCAGCGAATATGTCGGGGTCTGGATGCGGAAGGGTGAGCCGGAACTGCTGGACGCCGTGAACCGCGCCATCGGCGTCATTCTGGTCGATGGACGCTATGCCCGCATCTACAAAACCTGGATCCACGATTCGCTGACCACCGGAGTTATCGCCGACCTGGACCAGCATCGAGGCGCGGGCACCGCGACGCCCGAGGAACTCGATCCCGCCTCGAAGCAGAAAGCCGCAGCTTCCACAGGGGCCGGAAGCGCCGGCAGGGCTTTCGACAACTCTCCGCACTTTACCATAAACTTCGGGCTGATTCGGGCGGCGCTGCCGGACCTGCTGCGCGGCGCAAAACTGACGCTCCTGCTGACGGTCCTCGCCCTCCTGATCGGAATACCCCTCGGCCTGGCTGTCGCGCTCGCCCGCATCTCCCCGACTGCCCCCCTGCGCTGGATCGCGACTATCTATGTCGAGGCGCTGCGCGGCACCCCGCTCCTGATGCAGATCTATGTGATCTACTTCGTCCTGCCGGCGCTGCGCATCAACCTCGACCCGTTCACCTCCGGCGTGATCGCGCTCAGTCTGAACGCGGGCGCCTATATCTCCGAGATATTCCGGGCAGGCATCGAGAGCATCGATACCGGGCAGATGGAGGCCGCCCGTTCGCTGGGCATGAACTACCGCATGGCCATGCGGTGGGTCATACTCCCGCAGACGGTGCGGCGGGTGCTGCCTCCGCTGACCAACGAAGCGGTGGCGCTGCTCAAAGACTCGTCTCTCGTTTCCGTCGTTGCGCTCAGCGAACTGATGCGGGTCGGGACGGAGCTCGCGACCTCGAAAGGCGCGCCTACCACGATCTACCTCGGCGTGGCGATGCTCTACCTCTGCATGACCCTGCCACTGACCTGGGTGGTTCGGCGGCTGGAAGAGAAATATCAGCCGATCAGCCGCCCCCGCCGTCCTAAAGGAGCCACTGCGAATGCCTGAAAACAACGCTCCTCTGCTGGTCCTGAATGGGCTCTGCAAAACATTCGGCACACTGGACGTTCTGCGCGACATCTCCCTGTCGATGCGCGAAGGCGAAGTCGTCGGACTGATCGGCGCGTCGGGCAGCGGCAAATCGACTCTGCTGCGCTGCATCAATCGCCTGGAAACGCCTGCTTCCGGAACCATTCGCTTCCATGACAAAGAGATCACGCCGGAGAGCATCAACCTGGTAAGGCGTCAGATCGGAATGGTGTTTCAGCGGTTCCACCTCTTCCCGCACCTCACGGCTCTGGCGAATGTGACGCTCGCGCCGCGCAAGGTGCTGAACGTTCCGGCCGCGCAGGCGGAAGCCGAGGGCCGCGCTCTGCTCGCTCAGGTCAAACTCACCGAGAAGGCGGACGCCTTTCCGGGGGAGCTTTCAGGCGGTCAGCAGCAGCGGGTCGCCATCGCCCGCGCTCTCGCGCTCAACCCGGCCCTCCTGCTCTTCGATGAGCCGACCTCCGCCCTCGACCCGGAACTGGTCGGAGAGGTGCTGGAGGTGATGCGAGACCTAGCCCGGCAGGGCCGGACCATGCTGGTGGCGACCCACGAGATGGGCTTCTGCCGGGAAGTGGCGCAGCGGGTACTTTTTCTCGATGGCGGACGTATTTTAGAGGAAGGCACGCCAGAACAGGTGTTCACCTCCCCTAAAGAAGAACGAACCCGCGCCTTCCTGGCCCGCGTCCTGAACCGATAGAACCCCAAATCCTAAAACCACGAGACGCCGGGAACCAAGGGATGTTATCCCTCGCTGCGCGCCTTCGGCGGGCCGTCCTCTGGACGGAGCGACAACAGAACCAGAGTTATCTTGCTTTCAGAAAACAACGGCTTCGTGCCCGCGAAGGCGGTCACTCGGCGCGAAGCGACCCTAGCGAAGGATTTTAATCCATCGACACCCAAGGAATCCATTCCATCGCTTGTTCGTTTTCGCCGACGTTTCTTCCGCAGAATTACAATAGAAAGTCACGATTTATGCGAATCAACCCACTGCTCTCTGCCTTTGTCCTGTTTGCTATGGCTGGTCTGGCCCTCTCAGCACCCGCGCAGAACTCCACCCTCATCTCGGGCGGAACCGTCATCGACGGAACGGGAACGAAACGCCGAATGGCCGATGTACGCATCGTCGGAGACACCATCACCGCCGTTGGGAAGCTCCGCGCGAGGTACGGCGAAAAGGTGATCGATGCGACGGGCCTCATGGTCGCGCCGGGTTTTATCGACGCGCACAGCCATGCGGACGGCGGGCTCCTGACCGATCCCGATGCGGAGACACAGATCCGGCAGGGCATCACGACCTCCGTAGTCGGGCAGGACGGCGGTTCCCACTTTCCGCTGGCGTCCTGGTTTGCGGAGGTGGAAGCGAAGCATGTCGCGCTGAACATCGCGAGCTTCGTCGGACACGGCACGGTGCGCACGGAGGTGACGGG
>JAYTGR010000465.1:0-1687 GCA_043733205.1 Chthonomonadaceae bacterium | reverse complement strand
GCCCTATGCCGCCCATCGCGTGCTGCGCTGCTCCACGCTCGAACAGTGGGAGGCGGCGGGATCTCCGCCGGTCGGCGCGCGCCCCGGCGAAGGCGAGACCGTCGGGACAAATGCCGACGGCGAACCGATCCTGCGCTATGCAGACACCGCACCCCGCGAGGGATTCACCGGCGACACTGCCGCCATGTGTCAGTATGCCGGGACCGGATGCGCTGCCATCCACGACATCCCCTCCGCCGCCGATCTCCTCCCCCGCCTCTGGCAGGAGACCGAACGCGCCCGCCACAGCGAGCCAGGAGAAGCGCGGTAATGCCGGGAGGATACGGTCTTCCCCTGCCTCTTGGAATAGACACGAACTACCTGCCCGGATCGTGCAGCACTTCCTCCACGGTCCGTCTGCGCATAGCCGTTTTCGGGGGAATGAAGACAAAATCGGAAGGGGATATATTGGCGTCCATTTTGATTTCTGACACGGTGTAGCGGGTGATGAGCGTGCCTCTGACGTCTTTATTAATCTGTTTCTCTCCAGAGTCGAACGAAACCGACCTGACGATATTAGGTGTCACCGTCTCTACTTTATACAACAGATAGGAGTTGCGGTCGATCCACCAGGTCCAGTAGGAGGCCGGAACGGCCGGCAGGTTCTTCCCGCTCTTGTTCAGGGCGGAAGCCGCAGTCGTCGTGCCAGTGACGACATAGACCTGATGCCCGTTGCAGGTCGTGGCTTCTTTGAATTTGATGTCGCTCAGCTCTTTCGGCAGAGTCGTCTGGGTGAGAAAAAAGAGCGTGTCGTAGCCTGCGATCACATGGCCATGAACCCGCATCAATCTTAACATATCCTGCTGTGTGCCGGAGGTCGGAACCGTAATATACTGGTCCGGGGCAGCCTCGTAGAGGCTGACGTGCAGTCCATCGCTATAGATCGTACGGCTGCCGGCCGGGTTTTCAATATGGACATAGATTTTGTTCGGCCGCTGCAGCTTCAGACTGGTCATCGCACCAAGGTGCTTGACGGTCTTTCCGCTCTGAGCAAGCATGAAGGTGTCGATATTGGCCTGCCCCAAATAGCTTTTGAACGAGTGATAAAAACGCATGGATTTCAGCATAATCGTTCGGCCATCCTGTGCCTGAGCCGTCCGGGCTCCCGTGAGCAGTGCCATCGCTGTCAGAAGCAGAGTCAGACGCCGCAGTCTGCTGGCTCGAAGCAGAAGATAAAGATAAGAACGTGAGGCAGTGGCCTGAAAATGCGCCATAGATTTCTCCCGGATAGTTCTTCTCTCCCATGCCCGCACCAGCGGAGAAGACGGCCTGCTCCCAGCGGTCCACACGGCAGCGAAAGCGAACATAGTCTTTTTCAATATAACAGACACAGAGAAACGGCGTCAACTTGACCGGCGCGATCCCGCCGGAACAGCGCCCTATTGGCGGGCCGTGAGATAGCGTTCGAGGGCCTGATCGTAGGGGGTGGCCGTGGTCATTCGGGAGTAGTGGATGCCCCGGGCTTTGGCCTGTGTCTCCAAGCTCTGCAGCCACTCGTGCAGTTCGGACTGATAGGCGGCGCGCAGGGAGTCGGGGTCGGCGTCGAGTCTGCCGGAGCTTTCCGCATCCAGATAGTGCTGCGGACCGCTGCCGGGCAGGTTCAGCTCCGTTTCGGTCAGAACGTGCAGGAGCAGGATCTGCCAGCCGC
>JAYTGR010000464.1:0-1692 GCA_043733205.1 Chthonomonadaceae bacterium | reverse complement strand
GCAGCCTGCCGACACTCTTCCGCTGCCGTCTCGAACGGGATCCTCTTCTCCTCGGCCTTGCCGACACAACGAATGATCCAGTAGGCGCCTCCGATTTTGACGCTGTCGAGCTGCTGACCCACTTTCATGGCGAACAGGCTCTTCTCCATACCGGGGAACTGTCCGGGATCGATCTGCCTACGGCGTACGGCCGGGAGCAGACCGTTGTCGGACTTACTTTTGTCCTTACTGTACCGGGCGGCCATGTCCGCGAAGGAGGCTCCCCCTGCCAGACCATGTATCGCCTGCTGGATGTCGGCTTCGCGGTCGGAGACGATGACGGCCACCTGCACCTGCTCCGGCTGATAGTAGCGTGCCTTCGGGTTTTTGGGATCGGCATTGGCATCGTAATACTGCTTCACCTCGGCTTCCGTCACGGTGACGTTTCGGGTGAGGATGTTGTTTTGCGCCAGGTCCAGCAGCATCCCACGGCGTGCATCCTCCGGCGTCTTGTGTGTCGCCGCCAGATTAGCCTCGAAGCCGGGCTGCCTGCCTGCCAGCGCCCACTTTGCGTCCACCTCCTCCGGCGTGGGAAGGAGGCCCATCTTCTGCGCCAGCTGCAGCTGCAGCTCCTCCTGCACCATCTGGCGCGCCACGGCAGGCCCGGCGGCCAGTTCGCAGCGGTGCAGAAAGTCTTTGCGAGTGACCTGCGCGCCGTTGACCGCCAGTACGTCGCCTGCGTCTTTGCGGTGTCCCACCCCAAAGCCGACCGCCACCCCCATCACGATCAGCAGGGGAGTTTTGAGTGTTTTCAGAAAGACACCGATCCGTTTTACTTTCCTATCGCCTGCATCGGCGACTTTGCTTCGCACCGGGCTCTGCTTGGTTTGCGGGATTCCCGCGAGACGCATCGCCATATCGTCCGTGGCAGATTTTTCCATGTTTCCCATATCTCCATTCTCGAAGTGACGGAAGAACACGATTCTTCCGTTTCTAAGCCGGGAAAGCAAAACAGCACACCTTCCCGGTTCTACAAGGGTGTCGCGCGTCGCGCGCTATTTCCGGCGGCGGCGCAGTACGCAGAGGCTCCCGGAGAGGCCCAGACCTGTCAAAAGAGCGAGAGTTCCCGGTTCCGGAGTCGAAGACGCGGCTGGGCCAATGGCGATGGAGCGTGGGCTTGAAGGGAACGGCACGGAGAAGAAAGCGGTCTGACTGCCGCTGGAGTCGAACTGATAGATACCACCCGAGACGTTGCCATCGACATAGGCATTGCCGGAGGTATCGAAAACGATCTGGTCCGCCGCCTGCTGACCGATGCTGGCGACGAAAGGGCTCAGCTCGGTTCCGTTCGGCGCGAAGCGCCGGATACTGTGGCCATTGAAATCCGTAACATCCAGGTTTCCAGAGCTGTCGAATGCCAGGCCTTCTGCATTTGCGAAGCCAGCCCCAATCGTATTGAGAAACACGCCGTTCGAGTTGTATTTTGAGACGGAACTTCCGAGGCCGCTCACGAAAATATTACCGGCTGAGTCCGTCGCTATATCGCCGATCTGGTTTACTGTGGTGAACTGGAGCAAATTCGCACCGGCAGGGGAGTATTTCGTTATCACCGTCGGGTGGGCATTGTCTGTATCCGCGACGAATATGTTTCCGCTTGCGTCCGCCTTGACCTCAGCGAAATTATTGTAAGAGGCGAAGAAACCCATGCTGACG
>JAYTGR010000463.1:0-5037 GCA_043733205.1 Chthonomonadaceae bacterium | reverse complement strand
AGCAGGATCGTCAGCGCCGCTTCCGGCCCATAAGCGGACGAGGAAAGCGCATCCAGGCCGAGCATGGGGATGCCCGCGAACACACCTACTTTCTGATCGTCCTCTTCATGCGAGGCCAAATGTTTGCCGAATAATCTGTCAATTAACGACATAAACCGTCCTTTTCAGCGCGGTGTGCGCGGCAGCATTCGATTCCGAGTGCTGCACACAGCTTGGAAATCTAGTCTGTTGGGTCCGGAGCCAAACAGGATGGCGGGGCACTGCCGGCGCGCAGCATCTCGTTCGCTGCGGCATCGGGTACTGCTGCACCCGTCGCCGGACGAAGCAGCTCCTCCACAGGCGCTGTGGGGAGCGGCGAGGCCCGCAGCGTCTGCATCGTTTGCTGACGCTGCGAGTCCGCTTTCAGAGCGCTCAGACTCCTGTTTCAGAGCGCTCAGACTCCTGTGTGCTGCGGCCTGTATCTGTTCGCTCTCGGCAATCCAGTCCGGACATTGCGTCAGCCGTAATACATGGGGAATGGCCGCATGATCCAGGATATGGTCGGACGCCTGTAAAATCGCCAGGATAAGATCGGAATCGTATCCGCCCAAGGCGTGCCGAAGAGCGGTATGATGCTGTGTCTGCAGCAGGGCTCCTTCGCTCTCCGTGAACTGCGGCAGGAGCTGAATCAGACTCCTTGCCGCCAGCGAAGCAGTTCGGGAATCCCCGGCGTCCAGCGCTTCGATCATCTCCGCCGCTGTGGCTGGCAGAGGGATGCGGTGCAGCAAGGCCACCGCGTGACTCAGCCTTCTGGCGTGTGTTTTGTAGTTCTTATACCAGGACAGGGTGCAGGGAGACGCCATCCAGACCCCCATCAAGAGGCAGGCGGCTGCGCTGCCGGCGATCCCTGGAGAGGCGGCATACCAGCAGAGGATGGCGAGAGACACGAGCACGGTCAGCGTCACTCCCAGGCGCAGCTGCTTCTTCTCCGCACTGCATTTTTGAGCGTCGTGATGCACGATGGATCGCAGGAGGCTGCTCGCTTCAGGTTCCTGCTTCTCCAGCGCCTCCGCAGCGGCGAGAAGCTCATGCAGGTCGCTGCTGCCGAGCCACTCCTCGATGCGCTCCTGTTGTGTGCGGGGCTTCCGGGGCCACCGGATCGTGTGCTCCGCCAAGGTCTCTCCCTGCCTGCCGCTTCGATAACTGACCATGATGGTTTCCTTGACAGCAAACGCAAAAAAGGCCGGAAGCCGCGCAATGCGTTTCAGGTAGTTTCCCACCGGAACGCTGCTGCAAACTTCCGACCTCTTTTGCGACTTCTCACAGTCCGTTCAGACTGCTGCCCTTCGCTCTGGCAATCGGCTCTCTTCTGTTGTTGTATCGTTCTCTTCGGCCCTGGCAGTCCGAAAACGGAGACGGGAAATATTCTGCCCCATCTGCCGAAACTTCTCTTTTCCTAATCTACCACGGTCCCGCCTTTTTGTCAAATCGGAATCGAAAATGAGGAGCCTGCGGATGCGGTATAATTAATCGTCGCCCGGCACGCGCATGCATGCGCGGGATGTATGAAACAGCAAATGCGCCTTCTGTCACTGAAATATGGAAACCCTTGCCCAAACCGGCCCGGCGCAGCAGCATCCCCGATCCGGAACTGTTCGAGCCGCAGCCCGAGGAGACGCCTGTTCTGAGCCAGGTTTCCGGTTATGTGCGCTTCGTGGACAGCCCACAGCTGGTCGCGCTGGCAAAGTTCCAGCACTGCCATCAGCTGCGTGGATCAGCTCATCCGCATCCTCATTCGTTTCGCCTCGCGCGAGCCGCTGCAGTCCGTGACCTACGATCCGCCCGGCGTGGTGCGCGTCAGCATCCCCTGGCTCGGCTTCGACCGTTTGGTAGAGGCGGCTTTCGAGCAGATCCGCATGTATTCGAAGTCCGATGTCGCCGTCGGTCTGCGCATGCTCCGCGCCCTCAACGACATCGCCTCGACGCTGCCGAACCCCGAAGCCTGCCAGAGCCTGGCCGCGATGGGGCGGCAGCGTCGTGGCAGGCAGTTCGGATATGCTGAATGAATCGGAGATCGTCGAGATGCGTGTCCGGCTCGCCGCTTTGGAGAAGTACGCGACATGGAAATAATCAGGAGAAGATAGTGAATTTGAAAAACTGCGGCTCACTGTGCATCGCGCTTGCCGTGTCGAGCCTCGTCCTGGGGGCTGTCCCTGCGCAGACGCAGGAGACGACCGTCGTCTCCGCAATACCGCTGCCCAGCGCGCCTCCGACTGCCGCAAAGCAAACCTCTGTGTCCGACGACAAGGCGAAGGTCAAATTCTACGGCCTCTATCGGTTTCGGATCGAGGACTGGAACTGGTTTCCCACGCCCAAAGCGAACGGAGCCTACACGTTCGAGACCTCCGTTTTGAAGCTGGGAGTCACGAGTTCCACCCGACTCAACGACTTCACCCTGGAGTTCGAACAGCCGACTGTTCTCAGTCTTCCGCACAATGCCTCCGGCTCTGGAGCGATCGGCAGTCTCGGATATGGCGCGAACTACTACGCCGCAAATCATAATCAGGACGCGGATCTCTTCATCAAACAGGCGTTCGTGCGCTTCAAACGGCTCGCGAACAATCCGGATGCCAGCGCGCAGATCGGACGGTTCACTTTCTCGGACGGAACGGAAACCACTCCTGTCGATCCTGCCGTCGCGTACCTGAAACAGAACCGTATCAACGATCGCCTGATCTCCGAGGCGTTCACCTCCAACCTGGGCCGCAGTTTCGATGGCATTCGGATCTCCGACAATGCGCGTCTGCACAACGTCACTGCGTTCGTGGCAAGCCCTGTGCGCGGCGCTTACGATCTCAACGGCTGGGATACTCTCACCGACATTCAGGTCGGCTACCTCGCTGCGACGTTCACGCAGACCGGGAAACACGATTCTGCGGAAGGCCGCTTCTTCAGCATCTACTATGGGGACGAGCGTGAGAAAACGGTCAAAGTGGACAACCGGACGGCTGCAGCACGCACTGCCGATACACGGGGCATTCATCTGGGCGTGTTCGGTGGAAACTATGTCCGTGCATTCGAACTTGGCCCCGGCCGCCTCGATGGAGTGCTCTGGGGCGCAGGGGAGATTGGGGAGTGGGGACATCTGAGTCAGGCCGCCTACGCCTATGACACGGAACTTGGCTATCAGTTTACGCATACGGCCTGGAAACCCTGGCTGCGCCTCGGCTTCTCCTTTTTTAGTGGCGATGGCTCCGTCAACGGCATGATGCATGGCACCTTTATCCCTGTCCTGACAACCGCCCAGAAATACGCTCCGTTTCCTTTCTACACCCAGGCGAACCTGAAGGACTTTTTCGGGCAGTTGATCTTGCGCCCCAGCACGAAGCTGAATCTGCGAGCCGAAATCCACAGCCTCAAACTCGCCAATGCACAGGATCTCTGGTATACAGGCAGTGGCGCTTACGAGAACCTGAACTTCGGCTATTCTGGCCGGCCGAGCGGCGGACATGTCAATCTGGGAACTCTCTGCGACATCGGCGCAGATTATAACGCCTCGCGTAATCTGACGATCAGTCTCTTTCTGGGCTATGCGCGCGGCGGGGACGTACAGGCCGCGACCTTCATCGGGAAAGATGCCGACTACTCCTACCTGCAGTTCCTGACCCGGTTCTGAGCGGTACCCTGCTCAGAACCGGGCTCCCAGCCCCCCTCCTGCTCTCCAAAACCTGCAGAGAGCAGGCTGCACAGCGCTGCAAACTGCCGACGCAGACCGTGCTTCCTCACAAAGAGCGGGGTTTGAAGAGGCGGGGGGTGAAGTCGGCGAGGGCGCGTTCCCAGACGGGCAACTCGTGAGTGCCTTCGACCTCCTGATAGAGATGTGGCACAGATTTTTGGGCCAGCCAGCGGTCGAGGCGGCGCGCGTCGGGGAGGAAGAAGTCCTTTGTGCCGATCCGCACATAGAACAGTTTCAGCCGTGAGACCGCCTGTTTCGAATTCACGCCTAGGCCAGTAATATCGTCTGCGGTGACGAAGCCCGACCGCAGTCCCGCGCTGAAAACCCCGATCCACCTAAACCGGTCCAGATGGTTGAGGCCGATCTCGATCGAGTAGAATCCGCCCATAGAAAGCCCCGCAATGGCCCGGCTGTCGGCGTCCGTCCGCACCCGATAGGTGCGCTTGATCAGCGGAATGATGTCGGTGAAGAGATCGTGCTCGAACCCCTTACGGCCGTAGCGCTTATGCCGAAACTCGCTGTCCGGCATAACCACGATACAGGGCTCGCACTGGTGCGCAACGATCTGCGCGTCCAGTAGGCCAGCAGCGTGGCTGCGCTCGCGGGGCCGCATGTTGAAGCCGTACTCTGAATACAGACGCCGTCCACCCAGCGCCCAGGAAACGTTCCTCGCAGTGGGGCGATAAGGGGTTTGGCGTAAGGCACAAGCAGCAGCACCAGCAGGCAGAAGAGCATCGCACCCCATAGGAAGCCTGCAAAAGCCTTCGATTGGCGGCACAGTACGCGCCGCTGCAGCCTTCCCATCCCCATCCCCGCTGTCCACCCGAGGCCCGCCGCCGACAGTTCGCTGTAGGGGATGGCCCGGAACGCATAGAACCAGATCGCCCGGTCGAACAGGTGGGTGTAGTAGGCGGCAAACAGCAGAGCGGGGACGGCCGTCGTCAGCGCAACTCCCGTCCCAAAGAGCAGTTCCTGCGGGCTGGTCGACTTCAAAGCAAACCGAAAGCCGAGGCCAAAAAGCGTACCGGCAAGAACAAGCACTGGAAACCAGAGCGGGTTGAGGCTGATCATCATACTTTTAATTACGCCTCTGTGCGGCAAGCGGCTTCACTTTTTGCGAACGGCGAGGCATGCCTCCTCAAATCGAGATTTCTATCCCAACAAAACGGATAACGGGGATCGCGATACATTTCCTGGGAGCGTGAGGGAATAGCGCCTCTTGTTTACTGATTCAGGACTTTTGGCCCGTCTCGCCTCGCCCCCGTCACCCTGACGATGATCCTATTGGCCCTGCACACTTGGAAGGCCCGTCCCAAGCAAAC
>JAYTGR010000462.1:0-13030 GCA_043733205.1 Chthonomonadaceae bacterium | reverse complement strand
AGGAAGAAGAAACTCAGATTTTCGGACAGATTGCCGGTCGTCTCTCACAACTGATAAGCGATGTTTACGAAGTCAGCATCGATCGCGATGAGCGACGCGAACTGCTGACGGTGCAAGTGACCGGTCGTGATAAAACGACACATCCGGCGCGTGCGCTCTCGGATGGCACATTGCGTTTTCTTGCCCTGGCCGTCTTGGAACTGGACCCAGAAGCGCAGGGTATTCTCTGTCTGGAAGAGCCCGAAAATGGTATCCATCCAGAGCGTATCCCTGCTATGCTGCGGCTGCTTCAAGACATTGCGAATGACACATATCAACCCATTGGGCCTGATAATCCCATGCGTCAAGTCATCATTAATACACATTCCCCGGCAGTAGTCGCGCAGATACCTGATGACAGCCTGCTGGTTGCTGAACCGAAGGAAGTTTTGCGCTCGGGCCAACGATTCAACCGAGTTGTATTCAGCAGTATGGAAAATACATGGCGCGCCCGCAGTGACAATAAAGCCAATGTTGTTGCACGCGGTACGGTCTTGAGCTATCTAAATCCGATTGAAAAGCTTCAAAAGAAAACCGATTCGCAACAAGACAGCCTTGTTTCCCTGAAGGGTCGGCACGAACAGAAAGCGAGGCGGGTTATTGACCGTGAAGAGATATATATGACTTTGCCATTCTCAGAATTGGACGCGCCGTAGTGAACGAGATCCGATATACTCTACTCGGTGACGGTCCTTCGGATAAAGCCTTGTTACCGCTGTTGCGTTGGCTCTTGATGGAGCATTTCGTGGACTATGCCATACAGTCCGCGTGGGCAGATCCTTATCTCCTTCAGGGAGCACATGGGCTGTCAGAACGCATCCGAAAGAGTGTTGATTTATATCCCTGCGACCTGCTGTTCGTGCATAGAGACGCCGAAAGCCAGCCTATGGGTGATCGCATTGAGGAGATTAAAGCTGCTCTCATACCTCTGCCGGACTTGCAAAAGCCTGTCGTTCACGTCATTCCTGTTCGGATGCAGGAAGCGTGGCTGTTATTTGACGAACAGGCCATACGCTGGGCTGCGGGAAATAAGAATGGTAAGATGCCCTTGAAACTTCCGTCGCTTAAAAGTATCGAGAATTTACCTGATCCGAAAGAGGTTCTGAACGATCTGCTGCGTGAGGCCAGCGGGCTTAGTGGCCGCAGACGGAAAAACGTGCCGGCATCACATTACGCGCAGAGAGTGGCGGAATATATCGAAGACTTTACCCCGTTGAGGCAGCTGACTGGTTTTCAATACCTTCAGGCCCAGATCGCTGAACTCGTTCAGAGTAGCTGGCCAGAGCTTGAACGGAAATGAAGCGGACAGAGTGGACAGCACGTAGTGCCTTTTGCAGGGAAAGCGGATTGGAACGATCATGTCGGGCACGGAGCGCTGCAATGGAAGCCGGAACACAGTCTGCATTTTTAGTCGTATGGGCGCTTTTTTGGATGCTGGCCCTCTCGCTGACGATGGTGCATCCGATGTTTCGCGCGACTCGGATTCAGATCCGCCGCTCCCTGCGCCTGAAACTGAACCGATGGCGCATGATGCGCCACCGCATGCGAGGGCGCATGCTTCGGTGCCAGGGTTACTGTCTTATAAGAGTAAGCAAAGCCTTCTTGTGGCTGGCACGATGTTTGGAAAAGGGAGTGTCTCCCCCTTTCTGGGTCCGTCTGCCGATGCGTTTGTCAGGACGATCTCTCTTTCTCTATCTGGCGTTTCACGTGGTGGGCAGGCAGCCGCTCACCTGGCAGGATATGCTGATTTACCTTACGATGATGGAGGCGCTGGATGCTCTGCATAACGGATGGAAACGACGTAAGCAGCGGCTGCAGGAAACAGATTCAGGAGACGGTTCGAGCATTAAACCCGCACAGGAACAGAGGGCGAAACCGTGACGTTACTTTAACTTTTGACGTCACTCGATGACGAGGAGGGAGTTGAGGATGGAAACGACAGCAGAACGGCGTGGGTCGGCGGCAGAGCAGTACGAGCGGGAGGGCTATGCGCTCTTCCCGGAGGCGCTGGACGCCGACCTGATCGCGGAGGCGAGCAGCCATGTGGCGTGGCTGCAGGCGAAACATCCCCATCTGCGGCCGGAGCAGCTGGGACACACGCTGATGACTCACGACCCCTTCTGGGTGCGGCTGATCAGCGATCCTCGTCTGCTCGACATCGCGGAGCAGTTTATCGGCCCCAATATCGCCCTGTTCGCCTCCCACTATATCAGCAAGCCGCCGTTCGACGGACAGCCGGTGCTCTGGCACCAGGACGGAGCCTACTGGCCGCTGGAGCCGATGGAAGTCGTCACCCTCTGGCTGGCGGTCGACGACTCGCTGCCGGAGAACGGCTGCATGCGCGTCATTCCCGGCACCCAGACGATGGATCTGCAGCAGATGCGGCAGCGCACCGAGGTCGCCAATGTCCTGAACTCCGGCATGGACGACGCGCTGGTGGATGAGTCGAAGGCGGTCGATTTCGTGCTGAAAGCGGGCGGCGTGTCGGTGCATCATCCCAACGTCGTACACGGCTCCGAGGCCAACCACTCGTCGCTGCGCCGCTGCGGCCTGACCATCCGCTATATTCCCACCACGACCCGCATTCTGATGCGGGGCGAACAGACGCCGGACAAACCCTGGCCCGCCGCCTTCCTGCTGCGCGGCGAAGCGGTCCCCGGCATCAATGTCTACAACCCCTGGCCGCGCTATGTCGAAGGAGAGAGCATGCCGTTCCGAGGCTGCGAAGCGTGGAAATGACCCTGTCGCCCACGCCTGTCTTTCCCCACAGCACGACGACCCTGCGCTACGCTCTGCTGACAGGGCCGGTCGAACTTGCGCCTCTGCGGGTGCTGGCCTCCCGCTGTGCGCGGTGGCAGGGGTGGGATGTGACCTTCTCCGTGCTGGGCGCAAGCCATGCCGTCTGCCTGGAACGTGGAGAGCGCCGTCTGACCGAACTGCTGGCCTGCGCCGTCGGGGCAGGGGCAGGAGTGCCGGTCGTACAGGGAAACCCGGAGGAGACAACGAACCTTTCTCTCTGCAGGGAAGGGCTGGTCTGTGCGGTGACCTTGATGCCGTTCGAACTCACGGAGGACACGGCACTCTCTCCCGAAAGCAGCCTGGACAGCCGTCTGGAAGTTGCCTATCCTCCGCATTCCGATGCCGCGACGCCTTACACGCGGATCGGGTGGTGCGTCACCGCAGACGCGCTGTACGTCGAGACCATACACACCTACCCGGAGGAAGGGCGCGGGGTCCGCAGCAGAACCATCTTCCGCGCAGAGGAGGCAGCGTTACGATGAGAGCGCACAACGATCCCGCCATGAGCGCGGAGAGCCATGCGGAGATTGTCGCCTGCGAAGCCGCTCTGGCGCGCGGCGACTTGGCGGCGGCACGGCAGCACCTGCAGCTCGCGGCTCAGCACGGCGCGCCTGCCAATCAGACACAGTGGCTGTCCACTGCTATTCAGACAGCCGCGCAGGGCCAGCAGAGCCGTGTCCAGGGGGGAGGGTGGCTCGGTTTCGCCCTGGCGGTCGTCGGGTATCTCTGCGTCTCGCTGCAGCAGCCGCTTGGATGGACCCTGCCCCTCTGGATTTTTCTGGCATTTCTGCTGGTGCCGGGCCTCGTGGGCCTCGTCGTCGGACGGCAGCAGAGAGCGGGACGGGCGCCCGGACGGAGTTTTTGGAGCGCGGCCAAGAGTGCGGGGAACGCGATGGGCCTCTATACCGCCCTCCACCTCCTCCTGATCGGCGGGCCGCACAGCGACGGCGCGAATATCGGGGAGGAACTTATCGCCGGTCTGCTGACCATTTTTGTCTTCGCGCTGATCGCCGGACTGACAGCAGGCGCGGTGAGCGCCGCGATCGTCGGGATCGGAGCCAGGGAGCCACAGATATGAGCCTCTATTTAGACGAACGCAGCGACGGAAGTTTCGCGCTCTACCTCGACGGCGATCTGCAGTTCGACACGCGGGACGAGGCCCTCTACCATGAGAGTCTGGCGCTGCCCGCGCTCAGCCTGGCGCACAGCGCCCAGCCCGAGGGTCTGCGGGTGTTGATCTGCGGAGGCGGAGACGGCCTGGCCCTGCGGGAGTGCCTGCGGTTTCCCGGCGTGGCGCATGCCGATCTCGTGGACTACGATCCCGAAGTCGTGGCATTAGGGCGCACCCGGTTCGCAGAACTCAACGCGCATGCCTTCGACGATCCCCGTGCCCATGTCCATATCGCCGACGCCTGGGAGTTTCTGGCGGAAGCGGAACCCTACGATGTCGTGCTGTGCGACTTCACCGTGCCGCGCCGTGCGGAGGATACCCGCGTCTTTACGCAGGAGTGGTATGCGCGCCTGGCCGAGACACTCACACCCGTCGGCCTGCTCGCGCTGAACGCGGTCTCGCCGCAGTGCGTTCCAGAGGCGTTCTGGTGCCTGCGCAAAACCGTGTGCGCGGCAGGGCTCTCCGTTCTGCCTTATCGCGCCTGCATCCCTTCGTTCCGGGCGCACGGCTACGGCGCGTGGGGCTTTCTGCTGGCCTCCCCCCAGCCGCTGACCGGGCCGCAGCTGCACCGCGACCTGGTCTGTCCTGTTCCGACACGGCAGGCCGATCTGAGCCGCCTGTGGCGCGGCGCGCGCTTCTCCAGGAAGGAGCGCAGCCTGGAGGCGCAGATGCCCGTTCATACCCTGGCGAACGGCTGCCTGCTGCCCCTGCTGCTCAATCCCGGCCTGCCGGAGCGCGAACAGGAATCCGCACAGCATCCCTGCGACCTGAACCCCCTCCTGCGCGCCATTCCTATCCTGCATCCCTATCACACGCGCCTCATGGTGGAGACGCTGGCGGCCCAGGTGATCGGAACGATCAGCGCCCTGGATCTGCGGCGGCTGCTGGACGCGGTCCTGCGCCGCGCCGCCGCGCTGCCCCAGGAGGTGCGCACCGAACTCACACGCCTGCGCGAATTCCTGAACCTGAGCCCCGTGCAGATGCAGGTGTTCGGCGCCTGGTGCGGGCGGCTGTTTGCCGCGCTGGTGCTGCTGATGACACTGGCAAACGCCATCGCGCCCGACAACGCCTTCGCCAAAGGCTCGGGTGAGGGCGGCGGGCACGGCAGCTCCGCGTCGGTCGGGCACAGCAGTTTTGGGGGAGGACGCGGCATCAGCTCCAGCGGCAGATCCACCGGCGGCAGTTTCAGCGGGTCACCCGGCTTCGGATCGTCTGCTGCTCGCGGCGGCAGCAGCTTCGGGCGCGGTTCCGGCAGCAGTTTCAGCGGTGCGCGGGGCTTCAGCAGCTCCCGGAGTTTCGGCAGCAACAGCGCCTTCGGCGGCCGGGCCGCCGCCCCGCACTTCACCGGCAGCGGCTTCCGCACCAGTTATGGAAGTGGGCGAGCCGTCAATATGGAGGGCGTCTCGTACTCCTCACGCTCCTTCACCTACTGCGGCAGCGGCATGGGCCATATTCATTCCTATACCGTGCTGCATGGCGGCACGCCCCCAGCTATAGCGCCCCAGTCGCATGCGTCGCTCTTCGTCGCCGCGAAAGACATGCTGGTCCTGGACAACGGCGATGTCGTCATTACGCTGTCGGATACGGCCTATCTGCTGGTCACCAACGGGACCGTCGCGCTGATGAGCAGCAAGAATCCCGATCCGCTCATGATGCTCTATCCCGATCCGGTCCTGTTTCAGAATATCCGGCAGCAGCTGGAGGATCAGGGCAATGGGGTCGAGCAGGCGATCACGGCACGGCAGGACTGGCTCTCGTGGGTGGGCTGGACGAGCGCCATGCTGGCCACCGTCGGAGAAGATCGGAAAGAACTGACCAATCTGCAGGATCTGGATCGCCGTCTGCATACCGCTTACGACAGGCTGGGGAGCCCTCCGGTCGGCACAGGCGCTGTGCCGCCTCCGACCGCAGAAGAGGTCGAACTGTTTATTGGCTGTCGGCTGCTCGCGGACAACACCATCTCGATCTGCGGCGACAAAGGCGCGTGGGTCACCACCAATGGGACTACGCTCACCTTAGAGCAGACCAAAGCCGTGCCGCAGCCCTGCCCACCGGCGCTGAAAGCCGCTCTCTACAGCATCCTGGTCAAATTCGGCACCGATAGCGATGCCGCACTGCAGTCCGATAAGCACGATCTGCAGGTTCAGCAAACGGATCTGAACGCCCTGCAGAGCGATCTTTCGGAGTACCAGAGTCTCCAGAGGATGAACGATTCCAGCTACGAAGTGGACTATGGCACGGACCAGATTCCAGCCTCCGACGCGATCGGCCGCACAGAGAAAGACATCGACCAGAACGCGCAGGACACACAAAGCATCCAGGCCGATATAGAGCGTGTGACCCTGCTGCAGTCGCGGACCACGGAGCTGCTGCCGCGTTACAAAACAGGGTCCTAGCCCATGAGCCAGGAGATACGGGAACTGGGGCCGGAGTGGGATGCCCGCTGGGATGCCCTGGCAGGACAGACTGCGGAGTCGGGTTTCATGCAGTCCAGCGCCTGGGCGGCGTTCAAACGCGCCGAAGGCTACGAGACGCTGCGCTATGGCCTCTTCGAGGAGGAGGAACCGATCGGAGGGGCCAGCCTGCTGACCTACTCCGCGCAGGGCAGCGAGGGCTTTTTCCTCTGCCCGGAGGGGCCTATTCTGCCGTGGCACGATCCTGCGCAGGCGCGGGAAGGTCTGCGTCTGCTGGCCCGCACCGTGGAGCGGCAGGCGGAGCAGCGCGGAGGATTGGGACTGCGTATCGAACCGCATCTGCCCCCGCCGCGCCCCTCCCTGATGCGCAACTGGACCCGCGCTCCCGTCGATCTGAACCCGATCCACTCCCTGATGCTGGACCTCACACTCTCCGACGAGGCCTTTCGCGCCCAGATGCGCCCGAAAGGCCGCTACAACCTGGGCCTGGCCCAGCGGCACGGCGTCACGGTGACCCGTTCGCGGGAGATGCGCGCTCTGTCCCGCTTCTATCCTCTTTTCGAAGAGACAGCGCAGCGCCAGAGCTTTTTCGCGGAGCCGTTCGGCTTCTTTTTGAACCTCGGCGCCGCCCTGTTTCCCACCGGGCAGGCCGAACTGTTTTTCGCCGACTGGCAGGGCGAGACACTCGCCGCCGTGCTGGTGATCCTCTTCGGCCGCCGAGCGACCTATCTCTATGGCGGCTCCTCGCCAAACAATCGCCACGTCATGCCGACCTATGCGCTCCACTGGGAAGTGATGCAGGCAGCGCGCGCACAGGGCTGTACCGAGTACGACCTGTACGGCTACGATCCGTTCGGTCTGCCGGAGCATCTCTACGCCGGCTTCTCGCAGTTCAAACGACAGTTTGGCGGCAGAAGAGCCGACAACATCGGCGCCTTCGATCTGCTCTTCTACGACCGTGTAGCGGCGTCGCTGGTGGAGCGCTTGGCAAATCGCTGACAAGTGCAGGAGACCTCCCCAACCCCTCCTTCGTAAGGAGGGGTTTAATGCTTGCTCGTAGACCTTGACACCATCACGGCATTACGCGAAGGTATCAGAGAGACTTGCTGTTCAGCCACTGACGGACGGTGTCTTCCTGATCGGGCAGGGGCTTTAAAGCAGGACGGCCTCTGCGCAGCTGGGCCAGAGCCTCCTCGTAAGATATGCGGTTGTGGCGTGCATGGTAGGCGATAAGGACGACTGCCGTGCGCTCCCTGCCCGCGCGGCAGTGCACGTAAACGCGGTTGTTTGCGCTGCTCAGGGTCTCTTTCAGGAAGCTGCAGGCGCTGTCGAGTTCGTCTCCTATCGGTTCTTTCGTATCGCGTATCGGCACATTGAGACGCTGCAGTCCGAGGCGGTCGATCTCTTCCAGCGCTTCGGTTCCGAGTTTAGGGCTGGCCCACTCATGCGGTTCGCGCAGATCCAGAACATGTGTTATGCCCAGCCCAGACAACAGCGCGATATCGCGCCCAGTCAGGGGATTGCGGCCTGCCATGATGCGGTCGGTGACCCACTCGTATTCGAATGCCGGCAGGCTTTTGGCGGCATACGCCCGATGGTGCTGGCGCAGTGCGATCAGCTTGTGCGTGGTATCTTCCAGGTCTGCACGGCGATACAGTTTTTCCAGCCATCGTGCGGGAATGGCCTCGACGCCCCAATAAGCGCCCGCGATGCCTCCGGCAACCGCACCGATGGTGTCTGCCTCTCCAGCGAGATTGACAGCCTGCACCAGAGCTTCTTCCAGGGTGCCAGAGTGCAGACAGCACCATGCGGCGGCTTCCAGACATTCGACCGCATAACCCGCGTATCCACTCGGCTGCAGCTGATCGTAAGTGCGTGTTTCCACCGCCTCCAGCCGCTCCCAGAAGAGCCCCTCGAACGTAGATTTGCCTCCCGGTGATTGCGGCGTCTCAGCGCTCGCACGTGCGGTCTCTCTGCCCTGTCGCAGGGCTGCGTACCAGCCTTGCCGCAGCGTCTGTCCCTCCAGAATCTGTGTGATCCAGAGGCAATAGACGCTGCAGCAGGTCTCTGCCTGGCCGTCCCAATGGGTCATCGCGGAGAGTCGGGCAGACATCGATGCCATGAGAATAGGCGTCGGGCCGTAAGCCAGAGCGACCGGCAGTGTCCGCATGAGGGAGCCGTTGCCGGCGGCTTTGCCCTGGTGGGCCTGCGGCGTGCCTCTGGACGCCGCAGGCCAGTCGCCACGATAAGCCGTGAGCGCGGCGCGGATGGTGCTGCCCACGTCTTTTGCGGTTTTCTTCCACTCCAGAAAGAGCTTCCCGGTCGCCTCGACAGGATCTTCGGGGTCAGACAGAATGCCCTGCGCGATACAGAGCGCCATGCCGGTGTCGTCCGTCCACTCGCCCGGCTCCCAGATCCCGCCGCCGACCATCTCCGTCAGCGTTCCCCATCGCTTCCGAACATACGCTTTGTCGTGAAACTCCGCAGGCGCGCCCAGGGCATCGCCGCAGGCCAACCCCAGCATCGCACCCATCATTCGGCTCTCAATTTTTTTGTCGTCCATGTCTGCTCTCTTTGTCTGTTGGGCATAAAACTCCTGAAACAAGCATACCGCAAATTGTGCAGGGACTTACTGCCTGCAGGCCACTGTAATGCAAAGGGTGATTGAAAAATGTCTGGCTTTCCAGTACAATGGGCGCAGAGGCTTTCCCTATTGCATTCTCAAGAAGCAGGCAAGGGAAGCCGCAGGAGTGCGTTGGGATCGAAGGAAGGCAGCAGCGCTTTGCAGGATGTAAGGGCAGACAAGCAGGATGAGGAGGGCGTACCACCGCTGGAGCTGAATCGGCTGGAGGTGCTGCGCGGGCTGCGGGTTTCGATCTGGGAAGCCTGTTATGCGACGGTCTGGAGCGCGCTGACGACCGGAGCGTTTCTGACCGGATATGCACTCTGGCTCGGCGCGGACAGCCGGGCGATGGGCTTCGTCACCGCCATTCCGATCTTCGCGGGGCTGATCCAGCTGGTCGCCTCGTATGTCGGAGAGCGGCGGCAGGCGCGGCGGCTGTTTGTGGCCGGGTTTGCGGTGGCAGGGCGCACCCTGTTTCTGCCGATTCTGCTGCTGCCCCTCGTCGTGCGCCCGACGGCTGCGCTCGCGCCCTTCCTGCTGCTGTTGGCGCTCTCGTATGTGCTGCTCAACTTCACCAGTCCGGCCTGGACCTCCTGGATGTCGGATCTCGTGCCGCCCGACCATCGGGGCCGCTACTTTGCGCAGCGCAATATGGTCGCGGGCATCGTCGGAATGGTGATCGGGCTGCCCGCCGCCTGGTTCCTCGACTACGCCACGAAACAGCATCACTGGCAGGCGCTGGGCTTCGGCGCGCTGTTCGGCATCGGTGTGGTGGGCGGGCTGCTCTCGTTCGGCGCTCTGCTGCGGCAGCCGGAGCCGCCGCGCCGCCAGCCGCCGACCGCCGCATTCAGCAGTCCGGCAGACGCCTGGGCCTACTACCGCGCGCCGTTCGCCGACCGCAACTTCCGAAGCCTCATCGTCTTCAACACCCTCTTCGGACTGGGGCAGAACTTCGCCGCGCCCTTCTTCACGGTCTATGCCCTTCAGAATCTGCAGCTCAACTATGTCTGGCTCCAGATCTTCGCCACCCTGACCAGCGTCTCCGGCCTCGCCTCGATGACACTCTGGGGCTATCTGACCGACCGATTCGGCAACAAGCCGCTGCTCGCCCTCGCCGCGCTCGGCACTGTTATTCTGCCGCTGGTCTGGATCCCGATGACAGTGCATCGGCCGGGCCTGACCCTCACCCTGCTGACGCTCAACAACCTGATGGGCGGGCTGTTCTGGGCCGGGGTCGTGCTGGCGCAGTTCAACCTGCTGATCCGTCTCAGCCCCTCCGATAAGACCCCGGTCTATGTGGCCGTGATGTCGGCGGTCGTTGGGCTGGCGGGCGGAATGGCTCCTCTGCTCGGCGGTCAGGCGATGCATCTGCTGGAAGGCTGGCATGGTCACCTGTTCGGCTATGCCCTCTCCAACTTCCATATCACCTTCGCGATCGCGGCGGCTCTGCGGCTCTGCGCGCTGATCTTCCTGCGCCCGGTGGTGGACGCCGGATCGCTCCCCGCGCGCGACGTGCTGCAGCAGCTCGGCAGTGCCAATCCACGGGCCTGGAGCAATATCCGCAAACTGCAGCGCGGCGGCGATGCCGAAACGCGCCTGCGCGCCACGGAAGAGCTGGCCTCCTCGCGCACCCGGCTGGCGACCGGCGAGCTGGAGACTGCACTGCATGATCCCAACATCGCGGTGCGGGAAGAGGCGGCGCGCGCGCTGGGCGAAATCGCCGATCCCGGCTCGGTGGATGCCCTGCTGCGGGTTCTGGAAGACCCCCTGACCGGGCTGGCGGTCGAAGCTTCGCACGCCCTGGGCCGTATCGGAGACCGCCGCGCACTGCCGGCGCTGACTGCCGTACTGACAAGCGACGGCGAGACCTTTTCACAGCGGGACCGGATGGCGGCAGCGCGGGCGCTGGGGGATCTCGGCGGACCGGAGGCGGCCGACGCCCTGCTGCGCATACTGGGGCGAATTCCGCCTGCCGAAGAGGAGGAGATGACACAGGTGCTGGTGCGGGCGCTGGGCCAGACGGGCGACCGGCGTGTGACCGAGCCGCTGGTCGCCCGTCTGCTCGAACCGCAGACACCCCGCTCGCTGCGCCTCACCCTCTGCCGCGCTCTGGGCGAACAGGGCGATCCGGCCGCTCTCCCCGCGCTCCGCGAGACACTGCATTCGGATCTCGCCGCCGCCGCCCTGCTGCCCGCCCTGGCAGACGCCCTGGCACATCTCGAAGATACCGGCTCCGCCCTTTCGCTGCTCGGCCCCCTCCTGACCCTGGAATCGCCCGTCGCGCGCAAACAGGTCGCCAATGCGATCGGACAGCTGATCGGGGAGGGAGACGGTCTCTACGGACTGCTTTCGCAGGAGGAGTTTGGGCGGGACAGCGGGGTAACGAAACTGCTTCAGGAGCTGCAGCGGCGGGCAAAGGGCAGTGCGGCTCTGGCCAGCCTGAGCACGGTACAGGACGCCTACCTCTCCGGGAACTACGAGGACTGCCTGCAGGCATTGAATCGCGCCGCGAACTTCCTGCCTTCCATCTTCTCCGACCGTTCCGTCCTCTGCCGCGCCATCCTTGAACGCCTCGCGCAGGCAGCCGCTCCGCCTGCAGAAGCCACCCTGCTGGCGCTGTTCGCGCTGCGCGCCCTCCTGGAAACCTGAATCAGAACCGCATGAGGTCTTGTAACGAGGGAGACAGGACGAGGGCACGGAGTTCGCCGGGGTGGAATACATTGAGAAAGCGTGAGGCCGGAGGCGCTGCAAGCAGGGCCAGGAGGCGGTTTCGGTCGGCCTCTTCCAGAGGGGCCAAGCCGTCGAGGTGGGTCTCGCTCACCTGCAGAAGCTGGGAATAGCTGTAGAAGGTCAGTCCCCAGACGCTCTGAAACATGAGGTCGGTATAGAGCAGAATGCTGTCGTTGAGGGCGATAGTTCGGGAAAAACTTTCGTCGAAAGCCTCGAAAGTGACCTCCAGGACATCCTCCTCCGCCTCGAATATCAGTTCAAATGACGCCATCGCCGTCCTCTTCCTGCGGGAAATGCTGCCCCCTGCCTTGTAAAAGCAACCTTCCGGGTCGCTGCGCGTAGTGTAGCACAGGGCTTCCCGGCCTGTCAAACAAAAAAAGTGTTTGCAAACGGTCAGGAACGAGGTACAATAGCGCGGAACATGGCTGTTACTGCACCGTCCTGGTGAGGAGTGTGTCTATGCTGAAAGAGTATCCCTCGTTCGCGCCTTCGATCCATACCGATGAGATGACGGCGCATTTCATGACGCATGTCGACCTGGACCGTGTTTTTGCCGTTGCGCAGGAGGCGCTGCGGCGTAATCCCAACCATATTCCCGCCTACGATGCCCTTGGCTCCGCCTATTTTCAGCGCGGCGACGTCGAAGCGACCCTGCGTGTTCTGGCTTCCCTCATTCGTCTTGATCCACAGAACCCCGCCTACCGTTTCAAAAAAGCGCTGCTGTGTCAGCATCAGGGCGAAATCGCGCTCGCCGTACAGGAGTTTATCGAAGTCTGCGAAATGGATCCTAACGGCCCCTATGCGCTCGCCGCGCGAGAGAGCCTGCACACCCTCGATATGTACCAGCTCCAACAGATCTTCATCCTCACCATGGACGATACGATGTTCCGGACGCAGGTGCTGCGCGATGCGCAGAACGCGGTCGAGGAGCGGGGATTTCTGCTGAGCCCTTTCGGCAATCACATGCTGAACGGTTTCCTGATCGACATGGTGACGGAATGCCCGCATGAAGCCCGTGCCGTTTTCTACAACTAGTTCCGCGCTCCGCCCGGCTGCGGCCCGCCGCCTGCACACGCTGCTCGATACGGCGCGCGCAGGGCGGCGGACGCTGATTATGGGGGTGCTGAACGTAACGCCGGACTCGTTCTCGGACGGGGGCCGTTTTTTTGTGCCGCACACGGCGCTGGCCTATGCCGAACAGATGGTGGCAGACGGTGCGGACATCCTCGACATCGGGGGAGAGTCGACACGGCC
>JAYTGR010000461.1:0-1698 GCA_043733205.1 Chthonomonadaceae bacterium | reverse complement strand
TGGATCTGCTGGGAAGGCAAAATACCGCGTGCGGCGTGCATTAACAGTGTCGCGCCGTGGTGATCTGTGGCATCTATCTTCGCTCCCCTGTCCAGCAGAAGCTGGAAGACCGTCTTATAGTCGTCTCCTCCTGCGGACATCAGGGCGGTGCCGCCATCGTTGTCGTGCGCATTGACATCGGCTCCTTTCGCGATCAGCGCCTGGACGATGGCCGGATCTCCTCTCTCCGCCGACTGTATCAGGAGTGTCTGACTTTTGCGGTTTCGAGCGTTCGGGTCTGCACCGTGCAGCAGAAGCAGGCGAAGGACACTCCCGATGCCAGCGCTGCTCCTCCCTATACTATAACAACAGGCCCACCGTAATCGCGGTGGGCCTGTTGGCGTTTGGGAGAGTGGCGATCGTCGTCGGATTTTGAGAGCGTTCGATTTGAACGCGAATCACCGTTCGATTTCGATGCGAATACGCATTTGGATGCATGCCAACAGGCATCGCGAGGTCATGGGGAAGTTGTTGTAAGAACCTAGATATTTTTATTATCGTAATGATATACTGATTATGGATGGAACGCTTCTTCGTTCGCTTGATTGCGGAGGATACTGCCCCTGAACAGTCCTGCTGAACCGCTGGAGAGAGTGTTCCACCTCTTGCGTTTTTATAGAAGGGGGAGTGTTCGACGGGACTGGGCGACAGAGGGAAGTTTCCTTAGGAGAAGAGTATGCCGCGATACGAATATGGGTGCATCTGTGGAAGGACAGTCGTCCGGGCTTTTGCGATGCGGGAGTTTCCAGCGGCTGTGCCTTGTGGAGGATGTGGCGGGGAGGCAGGGCGCGTGTTTGCCGTACCGCAGCTGAGGATGTCAGCGCTCTGTTCCGAGGCGAACAAGCGAGGACTGATAGAGCTGGACTCCACCCGGCGGACAGACGACTTGGTGTACAAGCGTAACTGGGATCGACGCCTGCCGAGCCTGTAACGTTCCGCTGCAGGTGTGAGGTCAGGGAGAGGATCGGCCGCCGTCGGTCGGTCTGGGGTTCATGACGAGCACAAGGTTCGTCTATGCCTGCCTGCTGAGAAGTGTCAGACCACTCGGCACTGTTATCTCTACACCAGCAGCAAAATGCGATCGGCCCAGCCTCTTCTGAGGTGAGGCGGCCTGTCGGGAAGCAAAAACCTTATGCACTCTGAGGAAACGACAAAAAAGCGGAATGGTCAGGCGACGCCGGAGACGATCACGGGGCGTATTCGCACAGGGCAGCGGTTTATCGAACGCGGCCTGGGGGAACGGGAGCGGATCGCCTGCAAACGTTTTCTGGATGGGTCGGAGGCCAGCGCGTATCTGCTCTACGACGACGATAATTTCGATGGCGTGGGCGTGCTGCCGGAGGCGCAGGAGGTTGGGAATGTCAACTATCTGGCGATCAATATCCTGACGAAGGTCGCGGCAGTCGCCATTGGAGATCCCGACTTTCATGTGGACACGGGCTCGGACGATCCGACGATCCTGCAGCAAATCCGCAGAGGACCAGCGGATTTGGGGCGTGCCGCAGGCGCTTCCTCTGCATGGGCGGAGCGGCCCGATCTGTCGCGGCAGGATATGGCCGAGATCGTGCGGCGGTTTCTGCAGCAGCTGTGGGAGATGCGGGGCTGGGCGCGGGTCTTCCGCAAGGTTCTGCTGAAGCGGGCGCTCAGCGGCATGGGCAT
>JAYTGR010000460.1:0-5051 GCA_043733205.1 Chthonomonadaceae bacterium | reverse complement strand
ATTCAGCGGGCTAAAACGCAAAAAAGAATATCGTACACCGAAATGGGCAATGTTAGTCCATTCGGTTTCTGACCAAGAGCGTCTTCAATCTGCACACCATGGGCACGATTGCAGGCGTTTTTTTCTATAAAAGGGCGCGGTACTACGGATTGGATGCTTCCCGCAATCGGGCGGCAGCGCATTTTCGCAGCGAGCCGAAAACAGAATAACGGACAACTTCATAGCGAGCCTATCCGGCTTCGGATCCCCAAAAACCACATAACCGGCAAAACTGCATAGGAACAACTGAATAGAGACAATATTGGGCTCTCTGCTTCCAGAATTCGATCGGTGCTATCGCGTGAAGAGACCCTGAATGGTCAAACTCTGCTTCCGGACGGGCCATGAACTATTTCTTGGCCCGTTTCCGATTTTGAACTATCGAGGCGTGTCAATCGTCTGAATGCCTATCACTTATCTCCCGTGCCGTCGGTAAAAGTGCCGTGCTGGTCATGATGTGATGTAAGGAGCAATACCAAAATGGGCGTACTCATATGGATTATCGTGGGAGTTGCCACCGGTTTTCTGACGAAACTGGCACTGCCGGGGACGAAGGGTGAACCCTCCGGTTTCCTGGGCGCTATGCTGCTCGGCATTGTCGGAGCCGTGATCGGCGGATGGATCTGGAACCTGCTTCTGAACCGTCCGGGCGCTACCGGGTTCGATTTCGGCAGCCTCTTCGTAGCCTTCGTCGGATCTGTCGTCGTCATCGGGTTTATGCGCCTGCTGGACCGTCGGCCCGCTGCCTACTGAAGTTGCAAAACTTATTTCACCCAATTTACCTCCTTCGCAGCCCCCACTGCGGACAACCCAACCGGAGCGGGAAATTAGGTTTCCTGCTCCGGTTTCGTCATGGAAAACTTGAATCTGACCCTCCGACAGGCGTCTGAATCGGGAACGTTTGCAGAGAGGGAACGTATATAATTTCAACGCACACTATTGTCGGCAGTAAAACGCGAATGTCTAAAGAAGGGAGGATGATTTTCATGGCAAAGAAGAAAGATAAAAAAGGCAAGAAGAAGGGCAAGAAGTAACTTTCGCACCCTGACAGGCTTTTCACCACAAGGGTGGCCCTGCGTACAGCAGCGCCGCCCTTGTGCTTTGGCTGTGCCGCACCCTGCCACTTCTACTGCGTCTCTTTCTGTCGGCAATGCTGTTTGCCGGCAGGATCATTCCGTTTTTCCTCTGTGAGCGTTCGCGTGGCACGATGGACTAAAGTCCTTCGCCTGAGGCCTGAGGCCGAGGGTCCGCCTGTACGGACTCGGAGACGGCTCTCTGGTGAAAACGGAATGACCCTGGTTTGCCAGGAAGAGGGCAGGAAGTCGTATCGGCTTTGCCGAACTGTCGGGAAAGGTGACCGGCTGCCAAGGCAGGCTGTGCCACCGATATTCCGATGCCGGAGGAACCGCTGCAGTGATCGGGTCGATCGTTCGTCAGCAGATCGCGCGCAGTTCATTACCGAGGCAGACCGCCGCCGACAGCAGCATTTGGCCTCCTCCACTCCCGCATCTCCCTACTCCCCCTGGCTGACTTGAACCTCTCGCGACAGATCGGTTTCTGGCAGCGGGATCGCTTCGGTGGATGGAGATGGAGACGGCGTGTCTGCCGGACGGACAGGTGCGACAGCGGCCCAGGCGATTCCTAGGTAGACCGCGACATAGAGCTGTAAGGAAGCCACCTGCTGTGGAAAATCGAACGTCGAGTGCAGTGCGACGGCGAGCAGCGCCGCGAGAACCCCCACATAGACGAGCGTCGAAGGGCGGCCCCTGTCCCGCCGCACGGCGCGCCAGACACACGCGATGCCGCCGAACAGCACGGTGCCTGCAGCGAAGCTTCCGAGCCAGCCGAACTCGACTGCCGTCTGCAGATAGTCCTCGTGCGCCTGACTCCACATGCTCGTCTGCGCTCCGGGGATCGGCCTCTGGATAATCCAGCGGCTGTAGAACGCATTGGTGAGCAGGGGAGAGCGCGGCAGGAGCATTTTGAACGTGCCCGGTCCCTGCCCGAAAGGGCCGCTCCGGCGTGCCATCGCGGCGGCGACAGGCCAGACCTGCATGCGCCCCGAATCGCCTGTAAGCACCTGCGGCAGCTGCTCCCACTTCTGCACCACACGGTGCAGATGCGGCACGACTGCCCCTCCCAGCACGAGGCAGCCGACGCCGGCCACAGCCAGGGTCAGACGCGCCGTGCGGGCTCTGCGCCCATCTCCCCGCATCAGCCGTACCCCGGCCCAGAGGCCCAGTCCGGCCAGCAGCAGGACGGTGATCGCCTGCGCTCCACGGGAGGTGTTTACCAGCGCCGCGACGAGGCAGCAGGCGAAAAGTCCTCCGAGCAGCAGCCGCCGTCCGAACGCCTGCCCTTCCGACAGTGCGACGAACAGCAGGGCACAGATCGCAGGGATCACGAGGTTCAGGAAAGCTCCGGCGTTGGCATGGTAGTTGTAGGTGGAAAAGCAGACGCCTTCGTAGGGGTCCATCCGCGCCGAGACGAACTGTACCAGGTGCGCCTGCTGTGCAATGCCGAATACCGAAAAGCCCGCCCCCGTCCACACCATCGTCCAGAGGAGCCGCATCCTCCAGAGGGAATGCTTGACCAGATCGACGACGACGATCAGACCGGCCAGGAGCGCGGTCAGCCGCAGCATCGCCCGCATGGCGACCATGCCCTCTATCGCGCCAGGCGCGGAGGGCAGCGGCGAGCGGATGGGCAGGATGTCTCCGATAGCCGCTGCGTAGGCGCCGTGGGCGTTCCAGGTCATAAACCAGCCCTGCAGCAGCAGCCAGCCGCAGCAGACCAGCAGGAGCGGAGGCAGCCGCGGGAGTGTGCGGCTGACCACGGCGTCCAGCGCCCAGGAAATCGCGGCCAGCGCGAGCAGAACTTCCAGCCCCGCCAGAGCCTGCGGCGGAATACTGCCGAATGCAAGCGGCGCGTAGACCAGTGCAATGACGATCAGCCATCCGGCGACCTGACGAAACGGACGTGCAAGTTTCAAACAGTCGCCCCTCCCCTTCTCAATTCTTTCCCTATACGCAAAAAACAGACATTGGTTGCCCGGTGCAAAGCAGATAGCAGGCCCTAACCGCGATAGACGTTTTGCTGATGCCAGGCGAGCGCTTCGGAAGCAGGCGCATATTCTCTCTGCGCAGGAATGATCAGCATCGCGCCCGGAATCAGGTAGACCGGGTCGCTCCAGAGATGCGGTGAAACGAGGATCTTGTAGTCGGCGGTCGCAGTAAACCAGCCGGCATCGAAGCCCCAATGATGGTTTTTACAGAGGGCAATTCCGTTGCGTGGGTCGTCATTATGAAAGAGGCCAAACGGCATAATGTGAGCCGCATCCACTAGATCGCTGCCTGTATCCATTCCGACATTCAGTTTACAGACAGAACAACTATGGTTATAGAGCGACCTGACGACTTTCGGAAAGAGCGCGTGTCGGACATAATAGCCTGTTTCGTCACGGTCTTCGCGGATGTGCCTCGGACGGAATCTGCTCTGGGCTTCGGCCTTGAGTCTCTCCGCCTCGTAGTCGATGGGGCTGGGGTGCAAATCAGGCTGAACATCCGTTATACTGACACGAAAATAGTGCTGGAGCAGGGACGTTTTTAGGGTAACGACGGCATCCTGGTCCTGCAGCAGTTCCCATAGGTCGGATGCCAGCCTTGCGCCGTCCGTCTCCGTAGTCAGCTGCCGGATCGTCGGATTCATACCGAGCGACTGCGCCGAGACGGTGACGCCATCCCTGCACAGTTCCCAGAAGCCTTCCTGCACCATGAATCGAAACGGATTGGCTATCCTCTCCCGCCATGTGCCCGCTTTCACAAGAACCCGCCAATAATCCCGGAAGGCCGCAGTCAGTTCCGGAGTGAGCTCGATTCGATTGGTCGGTACGTCTCCCTGTGCAATCAAGTCGAGTACGGCAAGCAGGAGTATCGGCTTGTGCGGCGCATCTCCCCATTGCGAATTCTTATTACAATGGAGGCGGCCAAAGACATCAAAATATTTTAGCAGCGAGCCAGCAGTCATTATGTCAAGGCCCAGCAGCGCTGGCAAGTCGTTCGGCTGTACTTTCTCTATCTCTATTTCGCTGTTGTCCTTCGTTGTCATTTCTCTCTGTTCGACAGGCAGTAAAGTTTCCCCTTTGCGGCATTCAATTTCATGGACTGTGCTGCATCTTTCACGGACTGCCGTGGCAGGAATCGGACGTTGGTGTGCTTGTCTTCGATTTTCTGCCTCATGGGAATTTCTACAAGGATTCTGGCGCGGTGTGGTGAATGCTAGACCATGAGAAATGCCAATGTGCCCAGCAGATCACGATGGAAACTCTTTTCAGCCCTTGCCGCTGTGCTGGTCGTGGGGGTGGCGGCTTTGTGCCTTCTCGTCGATAAAGCATGCGAGCGGAAAGAATTTGTTGGTAAAGCAGAGCCCCTGTCCGGGCTTCGATTTCGGTTTACGCTCTCTGCAGACTGGAAGCAAGCCCACCTGAATAACGGTCCCCTTCCAGTCGGCGAGTCCCAATCGTTCATCCTTCCCCCGAGCCTGATACGGCAATGGATCGCCAGCCCTATTCTGCATGGATCGTTTTTCAACCGCTTGAGGATCGATCTTCTGGCTGGGCCTGTCAATGTATTCAACGGATCTGTTCAGATCGTGGATGGATATCCGGAAGTGTCCGCATCGACTCCGGTGCGCATTTGAGCACACCGCCATCTGCTGTATACGGCAGGGATGATAAGTTTCTCAGGAGACGCCTGCTGAGGAACTGCTCAGAACCTCGATCATCGACAAGCAGGAATAACAGATTTTGAGGAATAAGCATAGGGCAATCGGGGACCAAATCGTCTCTGTGCGAAGCGCTGGGAACAACAGAGGGAGAGACACAGTTACGTGTCTCTCCCTCTTTCTATGCCTGATATGTAAAAAAGGCTTTTCACGTTTCAGCGGTCCGGAATCGGGGTGACTGGATTTGAACCAGCGACATCTCGCCCCCCAGACGAGCACTCTACCACTGA
>JAYTGR010000459.1:0-13047 GCA_043733205.1 Chthonomonadaceae bacterium | reverse complement strand
AGGAAAGGATCCACAGGCGCGTCTTGGATAGGGTTGCTCAAGGCAAAACGGTCCTCTCGTCTCCGAACTATCTACTCGCAATGCGAACGAGGAAGTCTGCACCCTCCCAACGATTCGCTTCCGGCCAGTAGAAGGTGAATCGGATCTCCCTGCCTTCGGGAAGGGCTTCCGTAGCCAGATCGATGCTATGGATTCCCAGGCCGACGTCATGCGTGTTGACGTCGTTTGTTGTGTTCCAGCCATCGGCGCTCCAGTGAATGAGGGCAGGAGCCAGAGTTTCGATGCGCAGTATTTTGCCGCACGCCAGGGAGCGCAGTTTGTGATTGAACCGCCATACCAGTCGCGGCGAGACGACACCCTCTTTCAGATAGCGTTGTACGGTTTGGGGAGGCAGATCAAAGACCTGTCCATCCTGCAGCGAGCGGCAGAGTTTGAGGTATTCAGCATGCGCCCAGACAAGCGGCATCGCTGACCCGGAAGGCTGCCCCCGAGTGAGTTCCCGCTCGGGGATATCCGGTGAGTCCCAAACCTGCTCCGGGATCAATCCGCCCTGGTTGGCAAAGGATTCCATAGTTTTCAGGAGGGCCTTTGCGTTCTCTACATGGCCTGCCAGGAGTTCGTAATGGGCTCGCTCCCCGGTGAGCAGGGGCCATCCTCGACCGATCCCGGTGCCGTCAAAAGGCGCTCCGTCTGCATGCTCGCCATACCCGTCGTCGTTGTAGCGATGCCAGGTCGGACCGGCCGACGTCTCTATTTTGAGCAGGGCGTCGATGACTTTGATTGTGTCGAGTATGCGTGGATTGTCGGCAGCGCGTAAGCCGAAACGCACCAGGGTGAGCGCATCCGGACTTACCAGGTGACTCGCGGTGCGGGAGGCATCGGAGGTCGGGACGTTCTTGATGTGTACGTTTTCCTGAAACCGCGATCCGCCGTCGGCTACCTCCTGCCCGGTAATGCGCACATAGTAGCCGGCAACCTCGAATTTTCGGTCCCAGTCTGTGGCAGACGCATACATCCAGCGTTCAATCGAGGTGTTCCAGACGTCAGCGGTCTCACGGAGATAGACCGCAATGGAAGGTTCACTATTCACTTCGGCCATATCCGCGGCTGCCAGGAGGGCTGCGATCTCTGCGGCCACCGTAAACGGCGTGTAGCCGGGATCTTCCTCCCAGCGATCCTGTGGACTCATCGGACCGTTGCGGACCAGATAGCAAGCCGCCTGCCGGACCATCGGCCAGAACTGAACCACGTCTGCCTCTGTCAACGCCTTTTCCCGATACGCCAGGTCCACCAGGAGGATAGGGAGCGCCGTCTCATCCATCTGGATACCGTCCCAGTTGGGGGAACCGTCCAGCCACATGTTCTGCGACCAGCGCCCATCCGGGTACTGCGTCGTCTGCAAATAGGAGAGCGCCCGGCCGACATCCGCGCAGGCCCCGGCAGCGAGCAGGCCGCCTGCCGCTTCCACCATGTCCCGCGGCCAGACCAGATGGTAACCGCCAAGATCGGCGTCTCCCTTGCTGAATCCCCACGGGATGGCGAGGCTGGCGATGATACCACCGGGCGCAGATTTGGACTCATGGATGCGCAGGACCGCGAGACTGATCTGCGACAGATCGCCCGGAAACGGTTCACTCAGCCCAGACATCGCGTTCGTCTGGAACCACTCCTGCCAGCCGGAGATATAGTCGTGCTTGGCCTTCTCGAAACCGTCGCGCAGACTGGAGAGCGCATTGCGGGCCGCTTCTTCCCAGGTGCAGCCGAAACCGAGCGCCAAGCCGAACTCTCCCTCCGTACCAGTAATATCGATCTCGCCCGTCAGAGCCACATTGCCGTTCTCCGCCGACGTGTATTCCCACGCCATCTGTTTGTGCGCCTGCACGTCCTTCCACCCATCGGACGAACCGACATAGCCGACAGAGCGCTTCAACCATGGCGCGGAGCATGCAAGCGCCAGAGCGTTGCCGTCCCGGTGCGCAAACAGCAGCGGTGTGCCCTCATAGTCGCCCACCCAGGCGGTATTGCCAGCGCCATGGTTTCCCAGATGCGGTGCGAGCAAGACATACAGATGATAGTCGGCCGGAGCGCCTTGCTGTGCGCAGAAGCGCACCTTTTGCAGCACCGTGTCTCGATGGGGGTCGGCCACGATCTCCTTCACGATACGGTAGCGCCCCTCTTTACAGGTGTTGGTCAACTGGAAAGCCGGCGCTCTGTCGGCAAGCCACTCTATTCGGGAAACAGCGTCCCGTTTCTCCTCGGAGAAAAAGCTCGCTCCGTCCGTGACGATCAGTCCCATATCGCGTATACAGGCCTGATCCAGGCGGGGAAAGTAGATCTCGTTGAAGATGCCGTGGCTCAGCGTGAACCAGACATGGCTCTTGTCGCTGAGGGCCGTGCCGACGCCGGTTTTGGCGCTGGAGGTCCAGCGCGCCGGAATACCGGGTCCGCCCGGTGCGGAACGATCTGATGTTTGCATGCTCTCTCCTGAGAAACGATATTTCACTGTCTGCGGGAACGACGTTTAGAGGAGTTTCCTGACAGCCTGTGCGATATGTTCGGCATCGATGCCTGCTGCGCTCAGGAGTTCTGCGGGCGTGCCGGAGGTCGGAATGGAGCGCACCGCCAGTTTGACCACCGTGAGAGGCGTGGTCGTCACTCCCACGAAGGCATCCAGAACCGCGTCACCGAGACCGCCCTGAGACCAGTGATCTTCTACCACCACGACCCGGCCTCCGGTGACCTGCGCGGCCAGATGCAGAGCCTCTTTGTCGATCGGCTTGACTGAATAGGCATCCATGACTCGCACCGGAATGCCCTCGGACTTGAGTTGCTCATAGGCGCGCAGGCTCTCATGCACGGTGATCCCGGCGGCGACAATCGTTACCTGATCCGAATCGGAATGACGCAACGCCTTGCTTCCCCCGATGGCAAACGTCTCCCCCGGAGCATAGAGAACCGGCGTTTTCGCACGCGTCAGGCGCAGGTAAGAGATCCCGGAAAGATCGGCCATGGCAGCCACCATCCATGCGGTCTGGTTGGCATCGCATGGGTACAGCACCGTGCTTCCGTGAACGGCCTGCATCATCGCGAGGTCTTCCAGCGCCATCTGCGAAGGCCCGTCCTCCCCTATGCTGACCCCAGCATGCGAGCCGCAGAGGCGAAGGTCAGCGTCGGAGATGGCTGCCATACGGATCTGGTCAAAGGCGCGGGTCAAGAAGGCCGCGAACGTCGCGGCAAACGCGATCTTCCCCAGAACGCTCAGTCCAAGGGCGGCGCTCACGAGTTGCTGCTCTGCGATGTAGATCTCGAAGAAGCGATCCGGATAGGCTTTATGGAACTCCTCCGTGAACGTGGAATTGGAGACTTCGCCATCGAGGGCGACCACCTCCGGTCGGTTGGCGCCGACCGCCACCAGTGCATCCCCGAACGCCTGGCGCGTCGATTCTTCGGTTCCGACGTCGTAAAGGGGTAACTTCAGTATCTGGGCTGGGGGAGGAGGGGCAGGCGGCAGAGAGGCGGGCTTGGCGACAGGAACGAGGAGGTGACGCTCGCCGCCCAACTCTTTAATGGCCTCTTTCGCGTGGGCAGGGTTGAGAGCCTTGCCGTGCCAGCCTTCCTTGTTCGCCAGGAACGAGACGCCGGATCCTTTCACCGTCTTCGCGATGATGCAGGTAGGTTTCTCGTCCTGGGCTTGCGCCTCCTGATAGGCTGCATCGATGGCGGCGATGTCGTGGCCGTCGATTTCGATAGCATGCCACCCGAAAGCGCGGGCACGGGCGGCATAGACGGGCGCATCCCAACCGAGGTCCGTCGGTCCCCGCTGGCCCAATCGGTTCATATCCAGAATGGCTATGATATGGCTTAGTTTGTAGTGACCGGCCTTGTCGAAGGCTTCCCAGATGGAACCTTCCGCCACCTCGCTATCGCCCAGCAGCACCCACATAGAGAACGGCAGTTTGTCGAGGTACTTGCCGCTAAGGGCCATTCCAACGGCGATCGGCAACCCTTGCCCGAGAGAGCCTGTAGCGACATCCACCCAGGGCAGACCGTGTGGCGGGGCGTGATCTTCGGCGCTCTGCAACGGTTTCGGGTGGCCTTCAAGGCGACTGCCGAACTTGCGTAACGACAGCAACTCCGCATCGGTGATGACTCCTGCTGCCTTGTACATCGCGTAGAGGAGCGGGCTGGCATGTCCTTTGGAAAAAATCAGGCGGTCGTTGTTCAGGCTGTGCGGATGGTCCCAGTCGTACTTGAGATATTTGACCATCAGCACCGCCATCAGGTCGGCAGAGGACATGGAGGAGGTCGGGTGCCCCGATTCAGCCGCTGTCGTACACCGAATGCTGTCTATTCTGAGTTGCTTCCCCAATGCCGTGAGATGTTGCAGTTCACTGACCATAAATATTTTTCTCCCTTGTCCTCCGCTTATGCGAAGAGCGCAGGGCGGTCGCAGCAACGTTCCGCATCCTTCGCTCTTGGAATGTCACCTCGACAAAAGAACGACGTAAGCAGTGCATACAGGGTTCCGTGCATGTACAGATAGATTACAACACCATTAAAATGCGCGTTTTAAAACGATATGCGGCAAATTGTCTCGGATACCGGCGTGCCCATTCTGTTTCTTTGATGCGGTTTGAGATCGTGGAGCAAAAGGAGGCCTGGCTACGTCTGAAGTTTACAGGGCATAATATGACCCTCCACCCAGATCCCACTCCCGGAAAGAGAGATCTACTTATGTCCAGTTATTGGAACGCTTTCGTGTTGCCCCTCGAAGCAACGCTGAAGCGTATTATTTCGTTTGTCCCACGTCTGATAGTCGCCTGTGTGCTGTTTTTGCTTTTCTACGGCCTGGCGACGCTGATCCGGAAGACCCTGCGGCGTTCGCTGGAACACCTGCCGCATCTTCCGACCTCGATCCGCATCCTGATCGCGCGCTCCGTCTATATTGTTGTCTTACTCTTCGGAGCAATGGTGGCCCTGAGCGCTGCCAATGTCGATGTCACAGCGCTGATAGCGAGCCTGGGAGTCGCCGGTTTTGCGCTCGGTTTCGCCTTCAAAGACATCCTGGAAAACTTCATTGCGGGAATACTGCTGCTGTTCTCACGCCCGTTTGAAATCGGAGATCAGGTGACGCTCGGCAGTTTCGAGGGCACGGTAACGGACATCGAGATCCGCACCACGACCATACGCACCTATGCGGATGAGCGTGTCGCCATCCCGAACAGCAAAATCTATAGCAACGCCGTTATCAACCACACCGCGCTCGGCAAACGCCGTTATATGGTCGCCTTTGACACCAGTCTGACCGCCGATGCCAAACAGGTTGAGACGGAAGCCTTACGCGCCGTCACGCAAAATGAAAGCGTCGCCAGAGACCCTGCGCCGTTTATCCGCATGGCCAGCGTCGACAGCGGCAACGACATACTGACGTGGCATCTGTTCTACTGGGGCGCGCCGACCAAGGCGGTAGAATTGAAAACCATTTCAGAGGCACTGGAACACATTAAAGCCGCGCTCTACGATGCGGGAGTCCCCACGCCGACGTCCACCTCAGCGACCATTTTGCAGCGACCTCATCGGAATTAGACAGGTCTGGTACACTTGACGGGTGTGACCGGCCCCTACGTCGACCGGGCAGGCTTCTTCCTCATATCCGTACTCATGTCAATCTCCACAACCCGCTCCAGCGCGCTCGGAAAGATGGCTGCGAAGCCCCGTCAGAGCGATCACGTCGCCGCTCAGGACGATCCAGGGAATATCCTCGGCAAACACCATCGCTTCCAGCCGCTTTGCCACATTGCCCAGGTGATCGGCCACGGTGTTCTCGATGCGCTGCTGAATCCGCTTCTGCCTCAACCCCCCGATCATCGTGTAGTTGATCTCCTCGCCCTCCACAACCGCTTCCTGCTCGGCTTTGCCCATGTTGACCACATAGACCCGCGCTGTTTCGCTGTCCGCAAGGCACAGCGCATAGCGGTCATACACATCCTCTATCCGCGCCAGGGAACTCACGAACGACGTCCTGTCGATCACCAGCCGCGTTTCGACGGGAACCGGAAGCGCGACGATTTTCCAGATGCCCTCCCCGAAACACGCGAAAATGGCGGCTCCATGAGAGGCAGGATCAAAGCCGTTGTCCAGGTAACTCAGGATGCGGTGCGTGTCGGCGTCAAAACTTTCCCGCTCCGGTCCACGCGTCGGGAACATTTCGCCGCGATGCGCAAGCAGGTCGCGTATTTGCGTAATGCCTGGGCGATACTCGCGCTCGTAGTGATCCACATGGCGCCGCCAGGACTTGAGCGGCGGCGGGTCCTGCCCCGGACGTTCGGATTGGTGCGAACCTTCCAGAGCCGGCATAAGGTTGACATACGCGCTCACAAACGGCAGGGTTGTGGGCGGTAACGCGACGAGCGCGGAAATCGTTTCCTTTAATGTCGCATCCGACATCTGATCCAGTGTTTCATTTATAACAGCAAACTCCGTTTCCATACAGGCACGGCCTCTTGCTTATCGTAGCGGCGACACATCTATACAAATGAGTTTTCGCAGGCAATCGGCATAGACCAGACAGTGCGTTCCCGACCAGCGCGTCTCCGTAGCATAGCCCATGGGTTATCGGGGTTGACGGAACGAAACCCGGAAATGTGCCGCTGTTTAATAAAAATAATCTATTGGTATATGCGAGGAACTATCTAAGTGTATATGGCGTCCTTGTGCTGTCCATACGCAAACTATGAAAGGAAGCAGACAATGGCAGACCGAAACCCGTTTATTCCGAGTGAGCGCAGGCAGGATGTAGAGGGCCGAACGAACATCATCGAGGACGAGGACAACCGCCGATTTGCCGAAAAACAGGCAAAATTGCAGCAGAAA
Organism: Chthonomonadaceae bacterium; assembly: GCA_043733205.1. Classification (GTDB taxonomy): domain Bacteria; phylum Armatimonadota; class Chthonomonadetes; order Chthonomonadales; family Chthonomonadaceae; genus JANXLO01. The sequence continues at coordinate 6,174 of JAYTGR010000459.1, read as the reverse complement.
ACGAACAAAGCCGCTGCGCAGCAGGCAGTGCAAGAAGCCGTTGAGAACGCACAAAAGAAAGAAGATTGAAGATAATGAGGAGAATTTTGCGCTTCAATGGTCGGCGCACTCTGAGTGCAATAGCAGCCAGCGGCCTTTCGATGACACTTATGATTTCCGCGTGTGCGCAGGGCAACCGGAGGAACAATAACCGTAACCACGATAACCAGGGGAGCCGCACTGCTCGCTATGACCGCACAGGTCTTCCGTCCGGCACCGTGATCCCGGTGCGTCTGGACGCCCCGCTGAGCAGCCGGAGCGCTTCTTCAGGAGACAAGTTCAGCAGTACGATTATACATGGGGAGGACGATGCGGGCCTCCCGGAAGGCACCCGGATCGAAGGGGTTGTTCGGGAGGTTGTCGCCTCCGAAAACGGGCAGCCGGGATCTCTGGATGTGGACTTTCGCCGCATCGTCTTCCAGGACGGCAGTTTCCAATCCATCAACGCCAGTCTCTACTCGTTAAGCGGTAAGGTGGTAAAGCGCGCGGATGGTCGCCTCGTCGCGACCGGCAACAAAAGCAAGGATCGCCTGAAGTTCATCGGGATCGGTGCAGGAGCGGGACTGCTTATCGGCTCGCTTACGAAAAACAACTCCATTCTAAGCGTCTTGCTTGGCGCGGGAGCCGGGTATCTCTTCAACGAATTCGGCAATAAGCCCAAACCCGGTGATGTCAACCTGAAACAGGGGCAGGAGTTCGGGGTGCATCTTGACCGCCGATTAAATTTCAATACTCAGACTCGCCGTTACTATTCTGAGCACCACGGGATGCAGGCCTCCAACGGCGGCAGCTACTCTTCCTCTCTGGACCAGATCCGGGTCAGAGTCAACGATCATGTGCTGCACTTAGACGGTTCCCAGCAGCCTTTTATTCGCGACGGCGTGGTTCTTGTACCGCTGGCTGCACTCGGAAGCGAGGCGAATTTCGACTATCGCTACGATTCCGGGAACGGAATGATCTACGCTCACAATGACGAAGTTCGTATGGAACGAGGGAGCCATGTTGCGACCTTCAATGGACAGCGGCGGGATTTACGCACGGCGGCTGCGCTGCGCCACGGCGTCGCTTTCGTTCCACTGCAGTTTATCGCCCTGGCCACGGGCGGCTCCGTAGGCTGGGACGAAGCCAGCGGCACGGTCAATGTAACTACCAACCACTGAAAACTATTACCTGGATGTCTGGAGAATGTAATGACGACACGAAGACGCGCTTCCATCGTGCTGCTTCTGTTTGCACTGAGCACGGCAGGTTTTGTGGGATGCAACAATACCCAACCGGGAGCCGTGGAGGCGCGCACGGCAACCCCTGGTTCCAACATCGATAAAGCCCACGGGAGCGGCGATCCCATCTCCAACACCAGTGCGATTGCGGACGCCGCCGCGCGGGTGGAACCCTCTGTCGTGACGATCAACACAGAGTATCGTCCGCAGTCGCAGTTTAGTGATACTCCGTATGGATACTCACAAGGCGGCACGGTCATACCGCGTGGAACCGGCTCGGGCGTCATCTTGACCTCCGATGGCATCATCGTCACCAATAACCATGTGGTTCAAAACGCTACCAAACTCAATGTCACCTTGCAGGACGGCCGGGAGATGGAAGGGCGTGTCCTCGGCGCAGACCCGACAAGCGATCTGGCAGTCGTGAAAGTAGACCAGAAGGATCTGCCTGCCGTGACGCTCGGGGACTCGACAAAGCTGCGTGTTGGAGAGTGGGTCGTGGCCGTAGGCAATCCCCTCGGCGTCGGACCCACCGTGACCGCCGGTATTGTCAGCGCCCTGCACAAACGCGGCGAGGCGAACGATCGGCAGCCGATACAGAGCGCCATTCAGACAGATGCGGCCATCAATCCCGGTAACTCAGGGGGAGCGCTGGCGGACATTGAAGGTCGCCTTATCGGAATCAACACGGCGATCGCTACCAACAACGGCGGCAGTATCGGAATCGGTTTTGCCATTCCCGTCAACACGGTGCGCGAGATCACGGATCAGCTTATCAAGCAGGGCCATGTGGTTCGTCCCTGGCTTGGGATCGCCTTCGGCACCATCACGGATCGCGCGCGAGCGAGCCTGAATATTCCCCAGAACGTGAGCGGAGTCATTGTGGGCGAGATCATACCGGGAGGTCCGGCCGAGGCTGCCGGGATTCGCCCGGAAGACGTGATCACCAAAATCGACGCTACGGCCATCGTCAAGGGCGAAGACCTTCAGACACAGGTGCAAGGCCACAAGGTCGGGGACGAAATTCATCTCTCCCTCTGGCGGCAGGGCACACCGGTCGATGTGACAGCGACCCTGCGTGAACAGCCGGCCCAGACACCTGCGCGGTAACTCGGAACTGACAGCGGACACAACACGAACCCTGCTGGAGACCTTGATGCGAGGTGTCCGCCGGGGTTCGATGGCGTGTGAGTTTCCTAACGCGATGAGTCACGGGCGGCTTGGGGATCTTTGCCGGAGATATGCCCATCACAAGGGTTTTGTGCTTTCTGTGAATCGTCTCAGAATGCGTTTCGGAACCACGTTGTTGAGGAACACGTTCCCTCCCGGCGTTGTCTGACAGTCACAGAGTTATGCAACCTAAGGCAACTCCCAAGAATTACCGCTTCACATTCAGGTCCCTTCTGATCTCAACCGAGCCGAAATTGTGGAGCGATAATAGTTTGGCGGTTCCTAACAGGTTCGTGTTTAGTTTCGCCCCCTTGATGTACGCTGTGCTGCGGTCGGAATGGGCGACGAAAGAGGAATTACTATGGCAGACCGAACTCCCGCGATCCAGGAAGATCCACAACAGAATCGAGGAGGCGATGCGAGCGCCACCGAACACGTGTCGAGTAGTCCCTTTAACGGGAATAACGACGCCGTTTCCGCTACGCAAAACTCCCTGGCACAGCGTATGTTGAACAAGGTGCCGGAAATCACGCTCTATTTCTGGATCGTCAAGATCCTGTGTACCACCGTCGGTGAGACTGCCGCCGACCTGATCAATTCCAAACTGCACCTCGGTTTGACGAAGACAACTCTGATCATGGGCACTCTCCTGCTCATTACGCTCGTCTTCCAGTTCAGAGCGAAGAAATATGTCCATGGGATCTACTGGCTCGCCGTGGTACTGTTGAGCGTTGTCGGCACCCTCATCACCGATAACATGACAGACCACTTCGGCGTCCCACTGGTCACCACGACCATCCTCTTCAGTATCTGCCTGGCGGTTACCTTCGCAGTCTGGTATGCTGTCGAGAAGTCTCTCTCGATCCACTCGATCCACACGACCCGCAGGGAAGCCTTTTACTGGCTGGCCATTCTGTTTACCTTTGCGCTCGGCACGGCGGCAGGCGATCTGGTGGCGGAGAAGGCCGGTCTGGGATATCTGGTGTCACTGTTGATCGTAGTCGGGATCATCGCAGCGGTCGCCCTCGCGCATTTCCGCTTCAAGTTACCCGAGATCCCAGCTTTCTGGACCGTCTATATCCTGACACGTCCGCTGGGCGCATCCCTCGGGGATCTGCTGTCTCAGTCGCATCATGACGGAGGCCTCGGCTTCGGCACGACGGTAACGAGCATCGTCTTTCTGACGGTGATCCTGATCCTGGTCACCTATCTGGCAGTCACGAAAAAAGACGTTGTCGATGCCCAGGCAGCCTGACCCTCTCTGCGGAAATTCCGTCTGGCATAAGGGGAAGGAATTGGGCAGAACGACAAAACAAACCCCGGAGGAGACCTCGTTACGAGGTCTCCTCCGGGGGCGATTCAGACGTTGGAAGGCTCCTTCCAAGCGCGAAAAACGCGCTTAATGCGCTTTATGAGCCGCTTTCATCTCCGCTTTTTGCTCTTTAGTCTCTTCGGCCTTCGTGGTCACTTCCACGTTAGCGATTTTGCCCGTCGTGGCGTTGACCATCACTTCACGCAGGGTTTTGCCGGCACGGACATTGACCGCATACTGCCAGGAGCCTTCCTCATCTTCGAGGGCGATTTTGCCCTCGACCTTGCCCGGATATTTTTTCAGCGCGACAGCCTGCGCCTGTGCCGTGCTGATCTTCGCGTGAAAATGCGCTGCCTGCATTTTGCTGCCCATTTTCTGCGCCTGCGCGTTGGGAACGCCTCCGACAGCAAGCAGTGTGGCTGCAGCGATTCCGCCGATCATTAATCTAATACGGGTGTTTATCTCTGATTTCATTTGTGTTTCCTTCCAGGGCGCATCCGCCGTTTGGCGGAATCTCTTAACCCTCTTTTCTCAATACCGGGAAGGGAGCCCCGAACGTTTCTGTGAGTTTCCTAACGCGACGAGTCGCGGGCAGTCTGGGGATCTTTGCCGGAGACATGCCCGCCTTGCGAAATGGCGCAGCGCAAGGCCGCCTGCCAACCCCGCGACTGCCCCTGCAATGCGCAGTACGCGCCGTGTCTTCGGGTTCTTCACAGGGAGCGCTCCCAGCAGGGCCGAACCGACCAGACCCGCTCCCACTGCTCCGCCCCAGAGATGCGGCGCGTATTTGCCCTTCGTAATGGGTTCGGCCAGCTTGCCCGCTTCGTTCAGATAGCCCGCAAGCGTAACGGCCTCCGCGATCTTTGCGACCGCTTCCAGTTTCCTGAGCGGCGCGTGGGAGGGCTGGGCTTCCGCATGGGGCGACTTCACCTGCAGCGCCAGCTCGATGGCCGAGATACCGGTGCTGACGGCCGAGACGCTGAACAACGCCCCCAGCCACTTCTTACGCGCCCAGAGCGGGTTGGCGGAGGTACTGAGAAGCACACCCGTGTATCCGGCCAGCATCAGCGCGAACGGTACCCCGCCGTCCAGAGCCGCATCGACCACGGGATCTAAGGACTTCGATTCCAGGCCATCCGCAATACGGCGTGTGATTCCCGGTCCTCTTTCTACACGCGCTGTCGCCTTATGCGCGATCTTCTCCAGCCAGGAGCGGTCTCTGCGCGCCTTACGCCATTCGTTCAGGGCGGCCAGCGTGACGAATGCCCCATAGCCGGTAAGGGTCCAACTGCCCACGCTCATCGGGGATTTCGGCCGGAACACGCGCAGCATATAGTGAAACCGTTTCCAGTCGCCCAGATCGCGGACCAGCAGGGGAGCGCACGGCACGAAGGCCGCGGCGGCGATCAGAGCGCCCGCCTGTTCGACGTCTTTGTAACGCTTGCCGCCGAACCGGGACGCCATACGCGCCAGCACATAGGCGCCTGCCGACAGCCCGCCGAGAAAGAAGTAGGTGGCGATCTCCCACTTCCAGACCGGCGCCTGAAGCATGGGGACATCGTAGTAGCTTTGGGGCGTCTCTTTCTGCCGCTTCTTCCTGCGTTGCGACTGCGGGAGCGGTGAATCAGCCGGAATAGACGGGTTCGTCGGCACGCCGATCTGGGGGGGAGCGGAGAGGTCGCCTGGCTCCATGCTATCGGGTGGGGAGAGGGTCGTACCGCCTTCCTGCGGCGGAATTAGGCTGATGCGCAGGGTGTCCGGATTCTGTTCAGGATTCGGTTCGGGACTCATTTTTTGCCTCCGCTTGCGAACGCGAGGGCGGAGAGAGCGGTCAGGGCGAGGCCAGCCAGCAGACTCCAGCCATACCGCTCGGTCATACCGGTCGTCGCTCTCTTGGGCGTTTCGGGCAGATTGTAGGCGTTGGGATGGTCGGTCAGCAGGAAGAAGGCGTTCAAAGGGCTATACTCCTCGGTCGCCTCTGCGCCGTACAGATAGGCCTCCGCTTCGCCTTTCGCATGCAGATCCTCGACGCGCTGCCGCGCCCGCGCCCGTAGCTCCTCAATCGGCCCGAACTGGATACTGGCGGTAGGACAGGCCTGGGCGCAGGCCGGAGTCATGCCGTCTTTCTGTCGGTCGTAGCAGAGGGTGCATTTGTGCGCGTGTCCGTCTTCCTCGCTGCGCCCCAGCACGCCGAACGGGCAGGCCGTCACACAGTAGCCGCAGTCGTTGCAGATATCGTCCTGCAGATAGACATTACCGAACTCATTGTAGATCAGGGATCCGGTCGGGCAGGCCTCCAGGCAGGGCGCTTCCACACAGTGCTTGCAGACTATAATGGTCGGGGGAATCTAGACACGGAAACGGGCAAAAATAAGTTAGACTCAAGACACCATGAGAAAACGACATTCACCCGATTTCAAAGCGAAAGCCGTC
>JAYTGR010000458.1:0-5057 GCA_043733205.1 Chthonomonadaceae bacterium | reverse complement strand
ACTGGATGGTCGATGTCAGGAAGGCTGGACAGACCAAAATCAAGGTCGTCGCGCAGACCGATCAAGAGTCGGACGCGGCTGAACTGACATTCCCGGTGCTGGTGCATGGGGTCGAGAAGTTCGTGATGCAGAGCGGCGTCCTGCGCGACGGCGGAGAAGCCACTCTCACCTTCGATCTGCCCCAGATGCGGCGGCAGGGTGCAAGCCTCCTGGATGTCCAGCTCAATCCTTCCCTGGCGGCAACGCTCCTGGACGCACTGCCCTATCTGGAAGACTATCCCTACGGCTGCACCGAGCAGACGCTCTCGCGCTTCGTGCCGACCGTGCTGGTTGCCAAAAGCCTGCGCGACAGCGGCATCGACCTGGCCGCTTTAGGCAGACGGGCGCAGGAGCTTGCGCGTCAGCGCGCGGCCATTCCTCCCCAGCAGGTCTATGCCGACAGCGGCTACACCTATCCCAGGGGCGCACCGGAGGTGCTGGACGCAAAGGAGATGGCCTCCCGTCTCTTCCTCAATGGCCGCTCGCATGCCCCGATCTTCAATGACGCGGCTCTGCGTGCCATGACGGATGCCGGTCTGCAGCGCCTCGCCTCCACTCAGCGCGACGATGGCAGCTGGGGCTGGTGGCCGGGAAGCACGGTTGGAGATCCCTACCTGACGGCTTATGCGCTCGAAGGGCTCGTCCATGCCCGGCAGGCCGATGTGGCCGTCAAGCCGGAGATGATCACCAAGGCGCACGACTACCTCACGAACCATCTCAATGCAACCGAGGATCTGCACCTGCTCGCCTATTTCGCCTATGTGCTCTCCCTGGAAGGGCGCGACAACACCGGTTCTGTTCATACACTCGCCCACGACACGCTCTATGCCAGGCGCGACCGCATGAACGCCTACGGACAGGCGCTGCTGGCTCTGGCCTTAAAGCAGGTCAACGAGGAGGCAATGGCGCAAGTCGTGGTGCGTAATCTCTTCACCCTGGCTAAGCGCGATCCCGATCATGGCACTGCCCATTGGGAGGGAGATGCTGACCGTTACTACTGGCACTGGTACAACGACAAGCAGGAGACCACCGCCATGGTCCTGCACGCTCTGGTCGCTGTCGCGCCCGGCCAGACCCCCGATGCGCTGAAACCCGCGGACATCGCGGCCCTCGCGGCAGGAACGGTGCGCTGGCTGGTGGACAGTCGGCGGGGTGGACACTGGACCTCGACGCGCCAGACCGCAAACGTAGTGGAGGCGCTGCTGGAGTATGCGCAGGCGCAGAAGGAGTTCGCACCCGACTATACCGTGACCGTCGATCTGGACGGGAAGGTGCAGAAGAGTTACACGATCACGGCGGAGAACGCGCTGCTGTTCGACAATCGTTTCCTGGTCGGCGATGAACTGCTCTCCTCGGGGGCACAGCATCTGCACCTTACCATGAAGGGACGCGGCACGCTCTACTACAGCGGCTACTTGAAGTTCTTCGATCAGTCGGAGCCGATCAAAGGTGTAGCGAATGCCATCTCTGTCGAGCGGAGCTACTTTAAGATCGTGCCGCACACCAAACTGCAGAAGAGTGGGGAAGTGCTGGATACGAGTGAGCGGGTTCCTCTCCTGGACGGCGCGACCCTGGCAAGCGGGGACATTATCGAGGTGGAACTGCACCTCAAGAGCGACAACGACTACGACTATGTGGTCTTCGAGGACATGAAACCAGCGGGCTGTGAGGCGGTGGAGACACGGAGCGGGACGGCTTATGGGGACGGCCTGTGCTCGAACTTCGAGCTGCGGGACGAGAAGGTTGCTTTCTTCGTGGACATCCTGCCGCAGGGCGAGCGTCGGATTGTGTACCGGTTGCGGGCGGAGATCCCGGGCAAGTTCCATGCCCTGCCGACCAACGCTTACGCGATGTACACTCCGGACATTCGTGCCCTCTCCGATGAGTTCCGCGTCACCATCACGGATGCGCCTGCCGCCGCTGCTGTCGTTCCCAAAGCAGGCAGAACCCGACACAAATAGAGGCAGAGAAACCGAGACTTCAAAAGGAGGCTGTCGTTATCAGGTATTCGAGTTTTTCTTAACTAAGCCCAGGCGGTCGTAATGTCTGGGCTCGGAAGCTATCTTCCGAAGCGCCTGGTAGAACGTAACATTCTCGACCGCTTTCAGTTCAAAACGATGGCAGCCCTCTTCGTCTGGGGCTCTCCGCTTCTGCGTGGCGCGAAAAGCAGCCAGCATCCCTTTCCAGAGCATCTCCCGCATTGCCGGCCTGTTCGCCGAGTCATGCTGCCAATGGTGACTCATGTAAGCACCGGAGTTACCGCTCGAAACAGCATTCTTGATCCAATATTTCGACGTCAGCCGAGACGGTTCGAAATTGTGTTCTACGACGGAGTGGGGGACGGTAGCGATCTTTAATCCGGCAGCCAGCATCTGACTGTAAAACAGAGTGTCGTCTCTAAAACCGAGCTGCCCCGGCCCGAGTTCGACATCGAATGCTGGGATTTTCTTGAGAACGTCCCGTGTAAACGCCATATTGGCGCCGATCATCACGGCTAAATCGTCCGGCCAGCAGCGGGTGTCGGAGAGACGAACGAAGTGCGATCCTGTCATCCAGGGACGTTCCAGCGACGGATTCATCTTGACTCTGCCGCCCGCTCCCTGGTATTCGCCGGACAGCAGCGGAGTGACCATGTCGGAGATCCACGAAGGGGGCAGCGTGACATCGTCGTCTGTCCACAGGAAGATATCGCCCCTGGCCTGGGCCATCGCTGTATTGCGGGCGTATGACTGGCCTCGACGCGGTTCGACAACGTATTGGATGTTCACGGCAGAGTTTGCAAAGCTGTGAACCACTTCGGCTGTTCGGTCCTGACTGCCGTTGTCGACGACGACAACTTCCGCCTCGATTCCCGAAGGGATGTTTACCTGTGAAAGGGATTGTAAGGTTGCCTGCAGGTAGTCCGCGTGGTTCAAGGTGCAGATAAGAACCGAAACGAGTGCGCCCATCGAGCGGATCCCCCCTTTACCAGATAGGCCGGCTCGTGCCTGCTCTAAGGTCGAAAGCGGGCCGCCGTGTCGTCAAAATTGTGCCATAAGGCCCCTCACCTTGTCAAGCACGCCCGAGAACTTATGCCTGCCTGCTGTATTTCTCCATCCTGCCTCTCCAGACTGTATGTGCGGCGCGAAGAAATAGATCGGTATGGGGTAGAATCACTGGAAGTACTGCATGGAAAAGCGCTTTCAGCGTCAGGTCATTCCTGAGTCCCGGTACACGAAAATATCTACAGGATCCGCGTGACGACGAGAGCATCGACCGATGAAAACTGCATCGATCTGGATGCGCGACGACGCGAGGGATAGGGAAATTAATGTCTGCCAACAAAGACGACGAATACAACGATACTTTCTTTTCCCTGGTACATCAGCTCAGTACGGCGTCCGCAACTGCGATGGTGCCGATGGCAATGTCTCTTGTGCAGCCAAAGCGTGTGATCGATGTCGGCTGTGGCACCGGTTCCTGGCTAAGGGTTTTTAAGGAACACGGATGTGAGGTGTTGGGATACGACGGAGATTACGTGAAACCCAGCACTCTCGTGATCGATCCCTCGGAATTTCGCGCCGCAGATCTCTCGCTGCCGCTGCACGATCCCAATGCGCCGTACGACCTGGCTATTTCCCTGGAAGTGGCCGAGCATATTGCGCCGGAATGCGCCGACATTTTCGTGGCGAGCTTGACGCGCCTGGCGCCCGTCATCATGTTTAGCGCGGCCATTCCCGGCCAAGGCGGCTGGGCACATGTTAATGAGCAATGGCCCGCATATTGGGTCGGTAAATTCGCGCAGCATGGCTATGTGCCGAAAGACTGCCTTCGCCCTCAGCTTTGGGACAACGACAAAATCTCCTGGTTTTATATCCAGAATACCTTGATGTTCGTCCGCCAGGACGCGCTGAACAACTATCCTGAGTTGTTGGTCCCGCACGACCGCCCGGTCGCGGCCCTGAACGTCATTCACCCGCGAATGTTTGCACATCACAACCAACCGCACGATTACGAGAAGGTGCCTATCAGGCAGGCAATTCGCAATTTTTTTCTCGCTCCATGGTACTTCGTCCTGTCGCTAAAAGGTTTTATAGGCCGTCGGATGAGCGGCAATAAGCCCACGCCCTGATGTTTCCTGCCTGGCTTCTGCCTGGAACTATCCCGTTTCCAGGCTCTTATTTTGCATGCAGAATTCCCTCCCACTCTCCATTAAACACGAAGAAGCCCACGATAGGTGCCCAGTTCCGTTCCGTTCGGTATGCCGACAGCAAAATTAACGGTTAGGGAACAAACGGGTTGGTTCAAGCGTGGAATAGTAAGAAGGCAGCAGAAAAAGGGCGTATTGCAACTACGCGGCTTCAGAAGTTCTAAATTCGAGCAAGGCTATGTAAGACAGGGCAGGATCCACCTGCTTCCAGGGCAGTTCCCGTGTGGGAGCGTTCGCGCACATAGCCACGGAGGGTCATCAAGGTGCTTGTATTAACGCGAAAGCCCGATCAGAGTATTATGATCGGGGATGAGATAGAGATAACGGTTCTGGAAGTGCGCGGCGAACAGGTGCGTCTCGGAATACGCGCTCCACGCACTGTTGCGGTGCATCGCAAAGAGGTATTCGACCAGATTCAGCAGGGCAGCCGCCTTAATGAGAGTCACGGCGAAGCGGAGGAGATCCTGATTTCAGGCGTCTGCGCAAATCCGTAAGGGCGGGATTGCATCTATCGCCGTAATGAAAAAGAGAAGAGGAGGGAAGCGCTGAATGCGCTTCCCTCCTCTTCTTACTTCCACCGGAATGAAAGCCATACTGCGGGGGTTAGTAGAGGACTTCGATGCCGTTGACGAGGGCCGGACCGTTTCCGGCGGCGAAACTGAGGAGAAGATTTCCACTGCTGTCGGCGACACCGGTGCAGTCGCGCACCACCGCTCTGTTCTCCGCTCCGGCGGAGGCATAGACATCGAAGTTAGTCAGAGCCGCAGCGCCGTTGATCGTGACGTTGAAGAGCCGTCCTCCGACGACATTGACCCAGAAGTCCGCGAAG
>JAYTGR010000457.1:0-1701 GCA_043733205.1 Chthonomonadaceae bacterium | reverse complement strand
AAGAGACCGAGGAGATCTGGGCGGAAGACGACAGTACCGAAATCCTGCCGGCGGACCCGAATGCGCCCGCCGAGATCTCCGATCCGGCGGCGGAGAGTGCAGAGACAGAGGCGGAAGAGCCGGCGGAACCCATTGTGGAGGAGACCCCGCCGGAACCTACGGAGGAGCAGAAGAAAGCGAAAGCTTTCGACGATCTGGCGGCCTCGTTTACCCGGGACACCGTGGGCTATATGCGGGCGATGCACACTCTGCTGACGCCGGAGCAGAAGGCGGCGCTGGGCCTGCGGGAGCCCGCGCCGGAACCTGCCCTGAACCTGGCAGGCGAGGGCTGGGCGGACGAGAATCTGACGCCGCCCGAGAAGTTCGTCAAGGCCAATATCGCCTTTATCCAGGATCTGCCCCGTTTTGCGCAGGGCGTGACGCGGGCGGTTGGCACGCACGAGCAGGTGCTTGTTCAGCACGACAATACCATTGCAGCGCTCACAGCGCAGGTCGGCGCGCTCTCGACGGCGCTGGGAATGGCGCTGCCGAAGGCGAACCTGCAGGGCATCGACCCGAAAGCGCGGGAGGCGTATGCGGCGGAACTCAAGGCGACCGCCGCCAAGGTCCGTGCCGCCCGACAGGGTGCGGAGACAGCGGTCCCCAAAACACCGCGCAATGGCGCTCCGGCCGCATCCGCTCCGCCCGCTGACCTGGCGCCGCGCGCCAATGAGAGCTTCACCCAGCTGTTCCGCCGAGTCGCCGCCGCTTCGCGCTCCTAAACGGCTGCGCAGCGTGCGGCGGCATCGAATCCCCGTCTGTTTGACTTTCTGCCTCGCTTTAAGGAGATCCTTTCATTGGCACAAAATCCGAACTGGAATGAGCTGGCGACCACGACTTTGAATCTGTGGGTCAGCAAGAACTTTGCGAACGTTTTCACGGGGCATAACCCGCTTTTTTATCTGCTGCGCAAGAATGGCAATGTGCAGACAGGCGGGCTTGGCATCAAGGCGCTGGAGCCGCTGATGTACGCCGATCCGGCCGGGCCGACGCTGGAAGGGGTGGTCGATCCCTATGCCGAGATGACTCCGAGCGAGACGGTCGGCTGGACCAACGCGGAGTATGCGTGGTGCGAAAAGCGGCTGTCGGTCTCGATTCCCGAGCTCATCCTGGACCAGCAGGGCAGCGAGACGCAGAAGATCAATCACCTCAATACGGTGAAGGACATCTCCGTCAAGAAGTTCCTGGAGGGTCTGAACTTCGATCTGTGGCGTGCCGAGGGTGCGACGGGGGCGGCGGGCAATTCGCGGCAGTATCTGGCTTCGATCCTCTGCTATCTGAATCGCGGCGGATCCAATACGACAAGCTCCGTGACTACCTACATCCTTGGAGAACAGACTTTCAGCGGGACCAACGGCGGCGCGGCAGTGGGTACGTCACCCATCACCAGCGTGGGTGGGATCGAGCGCAATGGGGCGAATGGGGCGTTCTGGTGTACGCCGGTTTCGAATCCGGGCAGCAATGTCACCATGTCGCTGGCGGCGATGAACGCGGCCTACAACCTGGCGGTGCGGGATACGGACATGCCAGACCTGATCGTGATGAACCGCAGCGGCTACGGCGACTTCATGGCCATTATGCAGGGCTTCCAGCGCTTCACCAAGGGCGGACTGGCGGATGCAGGGTTCGACTCGATGCAGTTCCGGGGCGCGGATATCATTA
>JAYTGR010000456.1:0-13060 GCA_043733205.1 Chthonomonadaceae bacterium | reverse complement strand
GCGGAAGACCCGCGGATTGGCGAACGGAGACTCGCCAAATACCAGCACGCGGCCGGTCGTGGGTTTCAGCTGGCCCGTAATCAGTTTGATCAGGGTCGATTTGCCCGCGCCGTTCTCGCCCAGCAGCGCCGTGATTCCCGGCGGCATCGAGCAGGAGACATCGTTCAGGCCCAGCACCTGACCATACCAGCGGGAGGCCCGTTCCAGAACGATCATCCGCGTACCACCTCCACCGCGTTGATTTTTGTGCGCGCCGCCAGTACGCCGCCGACAACGATGGCGATGCCCGCGACGAGCAGCGGAGACAGCATCGGAATAGCCAGCGCGGGATCGTCCATCCGCTGCGTAGTCATGGTCATACTCAGCCCCAGGGTGACATGAAGGATATTCTGTATGAGCCCTTCCATGATGCCATTCAGGGAGAAGTGCTGCACCAGATTGTTCATCTTCGGACTGTCTGCGTAGAGAGAGTTCCCCAGAAGCCAGGACAGAATGCCGCCGACGAAGTAGATGGCGGCGTAGATCGCGCCGACAAGACGCGGCGACTTCGACCAGGCGGAGATGCCGATCAGCAGGCTGCTATGGATCAGCGCCGGCACCAGGCTCGACAGCAGAACGTGCAGGATCAGAGTCGGGTTGTCTTTCAGGAAGCCGTCGCTGGTATAAAGCACCATGCAGAACAGAAACAACAGCAGGCAGGGCAGCAGCGCAACAAGCCACAGGGTGAGGAAAATCCCCGCCCATTTGCCGAACAGATAGTCGCCCTTCGTGATCGGCTTGGACAGGTAGACCATCAGCGCATTCGCCCTGTTATCGGCAGCGATGCTGCCGGTGCCTATCAGCAGGGCGATGACGAACATGCTGATCTCATTGGTATTGCCGCAGAGGCAGGTGTAGAAGAGCCTGCCGAAGCGCTCTGCTGCCGGTCCCTGCAGCATCGCTCCCGGCCCGCCCATCGCCGACATCTGCTGCGACAGGTAGAAGACAAATCCGTGGATAAGGTAGGGCAGGATGCAGAACGCGACTGCGACCCAGAAGCCCGGCTTCTTCATCGCGCCCTGGATGCCCGACTTCGAGATGGTCCACCAGCGGATGGCGCGCGAGATCAGCGGCCCGTCGTAGTTTCGGTAGGAGAGGTCGGCGATATTGGAGACAGCGACCGACGGCGGGGGCGGGGGAAGATCGTAGTTCATTCGACAGCCTCCAGAAACACGTCCTGCAGCGAGCGCGAGGCGGGCCGGAAGCCGCGTATCTGCGCGCCTGCCTCCCGAGCGGCCTCGAACAGCCGCCGCCCAATATCTTTGTCGTCGAGCAGCGTCAGCCGGACATTCGCGCCGATCTGGCTGACCACCGTCGCACCACGCTTCCGCATCGCTTCCAGAAACGGTTCGGACGGGTGCCGGAGATCGACATCGACGGTCAGGCCGCTCAGTTCGCGCAGATCGCTCACGGAACCCTGCCGCACTACCTGCCCCTGCCGCATGACGATCACATTGTCGCACGTCCGTTCGATGTCGGGCAGGAGATGAGAGGAGACGATGACGCTGACGCCTTTGCCGTGGGAGATGTCGCGGATGAGTTCCAGCATCTCGTCGCGTCCGACAGGGTCGAGACCGTTAGTAGGTTCGTCCAGGAAGATCAGTTTGGGGCCGTGGACCAGTGCCTGCGCGAGTTTGATGCGCTGCTTCATACCGGTCGAGTAGGTTTCGACATTGCGGTAGCGGGCCTCGCCGAGTTTGCAGTACTCCAGCACCTCGTGAGCGCGGCCCAGCGCATAGTTGGCCGGCATACCGGCGAGTTCGCCTGCGAAGGCGACGAAGGTGACGGCGTTCATTCCGGGAATGTGACAGTCGATCTCCGGCATCAGGCCGATGCGCTGGCGGATCTTCATGCCTTCCGTCGCCGCATTCATGCCCAGGACTTCCCCGCCGCCGGATGCGGGATGGACAAACCCGAGCAGTGTTTTCAGCAGAGTCGTCTTTCCCGCCCCGTTGGGGCCAAGAAGTCCGACACAGCCTTCCGGAATCTCGACGGAAAGGTCATTAACGGCGGTTTTGGTTCCGTAGCGTACGGTCAGGTGCGAAATCGTGGCGACCGCCATGCAGTCTCCTTCTCGACAAAGGGTATAAGCGGGTAGTTCGACGCTTCAAGCGCGAATCCCTTCCTCATAGCACTACTGGTCAAACGGCCGCAGGGTTTCACAACTTCGCGTCTTCGGGTAGAATACCTGCAGACGCGAACAGGAGGAGGGCAGGACCACGATGCGGCGGAGAAAAGGGAGCCCGGCAGCGGCGATAACGGTGTGGCTGGCAGGACTGCTGACGCCAGGCGCCTGGGCGCAGCAGACGCAGCCCACGGTCTATCCTCCGATCGAAGTCTGGGGAGTCAGCGGGCATTCCTTCGGGACCATTCGGCTGGCACAGCCGACCATAAGCGGTATCTCGCGCCACAGCCTTCTCGCCGAATTTGTGCCGTCAGAGGGCAAAACCCTGGCTGAACTGGCCGTGAAACTGTGGCCCGGCGCCGAGGCGAAGTGTCTGCACTTCAACTGGATTCAGGTTGTTGTCGATCCCGGCAACCCTCCGACACCGCTGGATGCGGCCGGACAGCCCCTGTTTCTGCCTTTCCTCGATCCTCCTATCGGAGGGTATCAGCACGACACTAAACCGGCGGATGCGCTTCCGTGGTTTCTCGATGAGATGCGCTACCTCCCCAAGGTGAGCGCCGACATGAATATCTATAACCCCAATATCACCCTGCCCGCCGCTCTGCGCTGGTATGCCAAACCCTATTCCGCTGCTGCTCCCGACGCGATGCGATATGACACCGTTCTCGTGCTCGTCAACGACTGTACCGCGCAGTATGAGCCGCTGGGAGGTTTTCACTGGAAGGCCGACTTCCCGCAAAACGGAGATACGGTCTTTTATATCGCGCCATTCAGCTCCCAGGAGCGGTTTACTTATGGCGCCCTCGTGACGGCCTTTGCACGGAGCGCCGGAACGAAACAGAAGGCGCGGGGCTGGACCATTCGGCCACTGGTAAAACCCTGATACCGTGCGCCGCCTGCAGCCCGCGATGGGCTCCCGTGCGGGCTGAAGGAGCCTTGTCTTGGTCTGGATCATTCTGCTGCTGTTCGCCGTGTCGGCAGGGGCAATGTATACGAAGCGTCTGCCTGCCCTGCTGGCACTGCCTCTCCTGGCGGTCCTGATCGCACTGCTCTCCTCCTGGCGTCATCCCCTCGATGCACTGGCGCTGGTCTTCGATAAGGGCGCGACACGACTGGCAGGCGCGATGACCAACGCGGTGTTCGGCGCGATCCTGGCCCACATCGTCGCATCGACCGGTATCGCCGAGAATCTGGTCCGGAAAAGTTCCGAACTGGCAGGGGACCGTGCCGTTCCGGTCGCTCTGCTGATGATGCTCACGAGTGCGCTGGCCTTTGTCGCCTTGAGCGGCCTCGGCGCGGTCATCATGGTGGGAACGCTGGTGCTCCCCGTGATGGTCGGTGTGGGCATCCGGCCGCTCGTCGCCGCTGCCACCCTGCTGTTCGGGATCAGCATCGGGGGCATGTGGAATGTGGCCGGCTGGGGGTTCTATCAGGATGTGCTGCATGTGCCGGTCGGGACCGTGGCGCAGTTCGCCTCGCTGAGCGGGATCGTGCTGACGCTGGCCGGGATCGTCTATGTGGCTGTCAATGCCCGCTCGGTGCGCAGTGCGTGGGAGGAGACGCCGGCGGAAATATCGGCCCCATCGCGAATCCCGGCGATCTCTCTGCTCACACCGCTCGTGCCGGTTGTTCTCATACTCGGCGGGAAGTTCGCTGGCCGCCTGACCGCAGGCCATCTGAGCGCAGTCGATTTCGACATCAATGCGGCTCTCACCATAGGCTGCCTCTTCGGCATCCTGACGACGCGTCCGCGCGAGATCGTGCAGAGTCTGGCCGCCGCGATCACCGAAGGCATTCGATCGGTGGCGCCGGTGCTTGGCCTGATGATCGGAATTGGAATGGTCGTGACGGCCTTGATGTCGGAGCCCGTGAAGGCGGCGATGCATCCGCTGCTGGCGGCCGTCGTGCCGCACTCGCCCTGGACCTACGTGCTGTTCTTCGGGCTGCTCAGTCCGCTGGCGCTCTACCGAGGACCTTTCAATCTGTACGGGCTCGGTGCGGGCATCGGGGGCATACTGACCACTCTGCTCGCTCCTAGCCTGGTCATGGGGGCTTTGATGTGTACCGGAATGGTGCAGGGAGTATGCGATCCGACCAATACGATGAATGTCTGGGCCGCCGGATACACACGAACAGACGTTAACGACATCCTGAAGTCCACGCTTCCCTATGTTTTTCTGGCCACCCTGACCGCTCTGCTTTTTATTGCAGTGACCCACTGGTAGCCGGACAGATTTTACGCAGGTAATCTGCATAACGCAGGTTTTCGGTGGATGGATCCCGAACATACCTGGTGCAGAGCAGGCCGCCACACGACCTTATCACCTCCACCGGGCTCTGCGCCAACAGAAGGTACTGCAATGCGCTGTATATGTCCGAGTATGGTGATTCTCTCTATGGTCCTCCTTTCTCCCGCCCACGCGCAAGGCGCTCGCACCGATTACGATAGGGCAAACGGCCTGGGACAGTTCGTCGTCGGCAAAGTGTTCCGCTCGTCCGTCAAGCCGAACTGGATCACCGGGACGGATCGGTTCTGGTATCGGAACGACCTGCCGGGTGGGAAGCGCGAATTCGTGCTGGTGGACCCCACGCAGGCGACGAAGAGACCTGCGTTCGACCATGTCCGCGTCGCCGCCGCGCTGGCGAAAGTTTTAGGACACGCGGTGGATCCGGACCATCTGCCTGTAGACCGGATCGCCTTCGTCGCGGACAAACAGGTTCTGCTCTTACAGGTCCAGGAGAAAAGTTTCGCCTGCGATCTGAACACCTATGAGATCAAGCCTGCGACGGAAGCGCTGGGCCTGGCCGTCCCCATCTCGCCAGGGGCAATGCCGCACAACTCAACGGGTGGGGCGGATGAGACGCACCTTACCTTCCTGAACAAGACCGCAGTGGACGTCTCCCTGTTCTGGGTGGACAGCGAGGGCCAGCGGCATGACTATGGCGTGCTGCACTCCGGTGATGTTCGCGAAGTCCACACATACGTCGGTCATCTCTGGCTCCTGACAGAACAGGCAGGCAAACCGCTCGTCGCCTTTGTCGGAACGGATATGCCTCTGCTGGCGGTCGTGGATGGGGCTGTCGCTGCACCCCGTCGCGGCCGGGAACGGGAACGGGTCGTCACTGCAAACCACCGATGGCGTGCGTTTGTCAAGGATCATAATGTCTTTCTGCACGATCTCACGAGTAACGAGGAGACCCAGATCACGCAGGACGGTACGGCAGCCGACACCTATGAGGGCGAACCCGTGTGGTCGCCGGATGGCAGCAGATTCGTGCTGTTCAAGACCGTCCCCGCGCAGGAGCACAAGGTCTATCTCGTCGAATCGTCGCCCAAAGATCAGGTTCAGCCGAAACTTCACGCGATCGACTATCTCAAACCAGGGGACCGTATCGCGCATCCACGCCCGCATCTCTTCGACGCCGCAGCCAGACACGATATTCCGATCAAAGAGGATCTGTTTCCTACACCCTGGGAGATCTCACGCGTTGAGTGGCAGCCAGACGGCAGACGATTCACGTTTCTTTACAATCAGCGCGGGCATCAGGTGATGCGCCTCATCGCGGTCGATGCCCTGACTGGCGCCGCGACTGCGGTCATCGACGAACAGGCGAAAACGTTCATCGACTGGACCAACAAAGTCTATCTCGCCTCCCTGGAAGCGACCCATGAAGCGATCTGGATGTCGGAACGGGACGGCTGGAATCACCTCTATCTCTATGACACGGCTGGGAGCAGGTTGAAGAATCAGATCACTCGGGGTGAATGGGTGGTGCGAGGCGTGGACAGGGTGGATGAAACGAAGCGGCAGATCTGGTTTCGAGCGGGAGGAATCCGACCGGGGCAGGACCCGTACTACATCCATTTCTGCCGCGTGAACTTCGACGGCACTGGCCTGACCATTCTGACTGAAGGGGACGGAACTCATGCGATGGCGTCTGCACCGGACGGCCGCTATTTCGTGGACACCTATTCGCGTGTCGATATGCCGCCGGTGACGGAACTCCGCCGCACGGAAGACGGCACGAAGGTGCTAGATCTGGAGCGCGGCGATGCGTCGGCGCTGTTTGCGACCGGCTTGCGCAGCCCGGAGCGCTTCGTCGCCAAGGGCCGGGACGGACATACGGACATCTATGGCGTGATTGTGCGCCCGTCGAACTTCAATCCGCGCAGGAAGTATCCCGTCATCGAAAATATCTATGCGGGGCCGCAGGGCTCGTTCGTTCCGAAAGCGTTCTCTCCGGCCTCCGGTCTGCAGCAGATGGCCGAACTGGGATTCATCGTCGTGCAGATCGACGGTATGGGAACCAACAACCGGTCCAAAGCCTTTCACGATGTCTGCTGGAAGAATCTGGGCGATGCCGGGTTCCCGGACCGCATCCTCTGGATTCAGGCGGCAGGCGCAAAGTATCCCGCAATGGATCTGACCCGTGTCGGGATCTACGGCACCTCTGCCGGCGGGCAGAATGCGCTCGGCGGCTTGCTGCAGCATGGCGACTTCTACAAGGCGGGGGTCGCGGACTGCGGCTGCCACGACAATCGTATGGACAAGATCTGGTGGAACGAGCAGTGGATGGGCTGGCCTGTCGGGCCGGAATATACCGAGCAGTCCAACGTGACGCTCGCCCCGAAACTGCACAGCAAACTCCTGCTCATGGTGGGGGAGATGGACAACAATGTCGATCCTGCCACAACGATGCAGGTGGTCAATGCTCTCATTAAGTCGGATAAAGATTTTGACCTGCTGGTGTCGCCGGGCAGCGGCCACGGGGTCGCCGGGACGCCGTACGGGAAGCGCCGCCTGCAGGACTTCTTCGTCCGCAGCCTCCTCGGTGTCGAACCCCGCAGCGAATCCAAACCGCCGGCTTCGAACTGAAAGCAAGTAATAGAGGCAGGCCCGCACGCGGAGGCCACGAATCGAAGTGACAGGGCGGTGCGCCTGCGCGTCGGTGGCTGTCAGGGGAGTCAAAGGAGACGAACGTGCCGGATGTGACGGAAGTGACGGCTGTCGATACACTGGCGACGACGCCGGATGATGCCGACGAAGGCTTAGGAACGCGCAGACTGTCGAGTCTGGCGCTGCTGATGTGGCTTGGGTGGCTCGGCACCAATCTCGGGATAGCAGTCGCAGATCTGCCGCTGAAGTTTCTGCTGAAAGACAAACTGCACTGTACTGCGGCGGCAGTATCGGCGTTTTTTGCACTCGGGGCCTTTACGAACTACATAAAGCCGCTTGCCGGCGTTCTCGTGGACAGTGTGCCGTTGTTCGGAACGCGGCGGCGCTGGTATCTCATCGGCAGTCTGCTGGGTTCGAGTGTGCTCTGGATCCTGCTGGCGCTCGTGCCGCGCACCTATATCGCCCTGCTGGTGACATATGCGTTTCTGTATGTGACCATCGTTTTCACTAGCACCTCCCTGGGGGGCGTCATGGTGGAGGTTGGACATCGGTTCAACGCGGCAGGCCGTCTGACCGCACAGCGCATCGGAGCCTTCCGCCTGGGCAGTCTGCTCGGCGGACCTATCGGAGGTTATCTATCGAGCGCGCGGTTCATCGCGGCGATGGGCCCCTCCTACTTCCTGGCCACCATGGGGCTGGCTTCCTTCCTGCATCTGATTCTCGTGCCCCTCTACTACTTCGGACTGCCAGAACCGCCAACGGCCCGGCTGGACCGATCGGTGCTGAAGGAGGCGATCCGTCAGTTCAGGATTCTGCTGCGCAGCACCACCCTCCTGAGCGCGGCGCTGATGATCTGCCTCATCGCAGCTTCGCCAGGATTTGGAACCCCCCTGCTGTTCCATCAGACCAACTCCCTGCACTTCGACAAGCCCTTCGTGGGCCTGCTGGTGCTGGTGGCGGCGGCAACCGGCCTGCTGACGACTATCGTCTACTATGCGCTGTGCCGCAAACTCAGTCTGCGGCTTCTCGTTTCGAGCAGCATCGTGGTGCATGCACTTGGTACGCTGACCTATCTCGCCTACCACAATGCCACGACCGCCATTGTGATCACCGCGATCAGCGGCGTTACCGGAACGCTGGCGATGCTGCCGGTCTACGATGTGGCGGCGCGTGGAACGCCCAAGGGCAGCGAAGCGATAGGCTACGCGGTCATGATGAGCGTCTGGAACCTGACCAATGCTCTGTCCGACTGGGCAGGCTCCGTGCTGTTCACGAACTTTCATCTGACCTTCCGGGACCTCGTCTGGGTGAACGCGGGAACGACGATCCTGGTGCTGGCGATCGTGCCGTTTCTGCCGCTGGCGCTGATGTCGCGGCGTGATGGTGTGCCGACTTGAAAGCCCGATTCGCATCGCAGCGCGATATTCACCGGCAGGTCTGGACGCTGGCCTGGCCCTCCGTGATGACGATGCTGCTCCAGACTTTCAACAGTCTCATGGACGTTTTCTTCGTAGGGCATCTGCCGAACGGCGCGGCGGCGCTGGCCGCGACCGGAGTCGGCGGCAGCATCATCTTTCTCCTGATCTCGCTCGCAATGGGTGTTTCGGTGGGAACGACCGCGCTCGTCGCCCGCTCTACCGGCGCACAAGAGCCGGATCAGGCGGCGATGGCTGCGGGCCAGTCCATGACACTGAGTGTCGTCATGGCGCTGATCTTCGGTTCGATCACCTATCTGGGCCGAGGGCCGATGGTCGCGCTGATGCTGGACGCGCATCGCAGCCCGGAAGCCGCCGCTCTCTGCGTGCAGTTTCTGGGTGCCGCCCTCCTCTGCGCCTTCCCGCTGTTTGTCATGAACGCCCTGCAGGGCGCCTTTCGTGGGCTGGGCGACACGCGCACGCCTCTGCTGATCACCTGTGTTACGATCGCGGTCCACATTTCGGGGAATGCCGTACTGATCTATGGGCGGTTCGGCCTGCCCGCGATGGGAGTGCGCGGCGCGGGGACTGCGCTGGCGGCTTCCGTCTGGGTAGGATGCGCGCTCTACCTGTTCGCCCTGCTGCGCTTCTCCGGCCTGAGAGGCATACTGCAGAAGCGGCATCTGCAGCTTACCCCCGAATGGACGTGGCGTATCCTGAAGATCGGTATTCCGGCTGCTCTGCAGGCCCTGATTAGAACGATGGGCATGATGTCCTTTACCGGACTTCTGGCGCGAACCGTCGAGGGCGCAGCGGGCGTGGCGGCGATGCAGATCGGGCTGCGCGCGGAAGGCATCGCCTTCATGCCGGGATTTGGGTACAGCGTGGCGACCTCCGCCCTTGTCGGGCAGAGTCTCGGCGCAAAAGATACCGAGCGGGCCGAACGCTATGCCTGGGCGGCCTCCATTCAGAGCGTGAGCGTGATGACATTCATGGCGATCGTCTTCTTCAGTCTCGCCACACCTCTGACACGTCTCTTTACCCACGATCCAATGGTATTGAAGCTGGGAACGGACTATCTGCGCATCAACGCCTTCAGCGAACCGTTCCTCGGAGTCTCGATGGTGCTGATCGGAGCGCTGCAGGGAGCGGGGGATACGATTCGTCCGACATGGATCACCTTCTTTACGATGTGGCTGGTGCGACTGCCTCTGGCCTATTTCCTGATGTTCACCCTGCATCAGAACACGCACGGCGCCTGGCTTGCCATCTGCGCGACCACCATCGTAGGCGGATTCATGACCTATGGTCTCTTCCGTTCCGGTGCCTGGAAAAAGATCGAAGTGTGAGAGCGATCCGGATCGGTGCGGTTATTCTGCTTTCCGGCCTTGACAGAAACGTTCCCTTGTGGCACACTAAATTTTGTAAATCATATAGCGAACGTTTCGCTCACCGCAGACAGCCGGTGTCCGCACTTTCAAGTCGGACTTAAATCCTGAGAAGGAGCCTGCCGAGGTCGAGTCCCCAGTTTCAATACAAGTGTGTCAGGAGTTCTCCTGCCGCCGGGATTCGCCGCCGTCTGCGCTTTCAGCGCGAAGGGGTGAAGGCCCGGTTTTTGTTTTGCCGCCGCCGCCGCCTCTTCACAACCGTACTCTTACGGGAAACTCAGGGAAACGAGAGAAACCCTATGCCAATCGAAAAGCCCAGCCTCGCCAAGCCCAGTCCCAGAAAAGAACTGCTCGTCTCCGACCTGCGCGAGATCCTCTCGACCAGCAAAGGGGCGATCCTGACCGACTATCGCGGCCTCACCGTCGCGGAGGTCAGCAAACTGCGCCGCAAACTGCGCGATGACAACGCCGAGTATCACATCGTCAAGAACACCCTGCTGAAGATCGCCATGGGCGGCGAGATCCATCCCGATCTCGACAAGCTGCTCACCGGTCCGACGGCGATCGTGTTCGCCAAAGGCGATATTGTCGCTCCCGCCAAGTCCGTTCTGGACTTTGTGACCGCAACGCGTAACCGGCCCGACGTCAAAGTCAAGGGCGGTTATATCGACGGCAAAGTCTACGACATCGCCCAGGTCACCGCGCTTTCCAAACTGCCGTCCCGCGAGGTCATCATCTCGCAGTTCGTCAGCACGCTGAACGGCCCCGCCGCGAACTTCGTCGGTACGCTCAACAGCATCATCAGCGAATTCGTCGGCACGATCGACGCCATCGCCGATCAGAAGGGCGGAGGCGCGGAAGCCGCTGCCGCTTAGTTCTTTTCTATCCGACTATCAATCTGACTGTCATCCCTTGTTCGCATGAAGGAGAAATCACACCATGCCGCCCCTTAGCAAAGACGAGATCGTCGAAGCGATCAAATCCATGTCCGTTCTCGAACTGTCCGAACTCTCCAAGGAACTCCAGGAAGTCTTCGGCGTCACCCCGTCCGCCGGTGTTGCGATGGCCCCTGCGGGCGGCGGCGGAGCGGCTCCGGCCGCAGCGGTCGAAGAGGCTCCCACCAGTTTCGATGTCATCATGACTTCGTTCGGTGAGAAGAAGATCAATGTCATCAAGGTCGTGCGCGAAATCACCGGCCTGGGCCTCAAAGAGGCCAAGGATCTGGTCGAAGCCGTTCCTTCCAAGATCAAAGAGGGCCTCAACGCCGAAGACGCGAAGACCCTCAAAGAGAAGCTGGAAGGCGAAGGCGCCGCTGCCGACATCAAGCCGGCCGCCGCTTAGGTTCGGCACGATCGGTTCCACTCCGGAACTCACGCTGTTGGCCGGGACGGTGGCGACACTGTTTTCCCGGAACAACAACAGGCGCAGGTAACAACGACGTTACCTGCGCCTTTTTCTGTTTGGAGTGTGGAACGGAGCCAGGGGACCAGGAGACAGAGGAGGCATCTTTAGGCCGGAATGACTCCTCTGTGCAGGCGGAGCGCGGATCGGAGGTTAGAACGAATGCTGACCGTCGTAGTTGCGGATAAGCCCGATGACCTTGCCGATGATATGGCTGTCTTCGCGGCGCACTTCGATCGGCTCGTAGGCGGGATTGGAGGCGAGCAGCCGAACGCCGTCTCCGGTGAACTGGATATGTTTGACGGTGGCTTCGTCGCCGATCAGAAAGGCCACGAGGTCGCCGTTTTCGGCGGTGCGCTGCTCTTTGATAATGACGAGGTCGCGCGGCATGATATGGGCACCGATCATCGAATCGCCTCGGACCTGCAGGGCAAAGACGTTGTTCATTGTGCCGACCATCTCCGACGGCACCGGAATATGGCCCTCGATGTTCTGGGTGGCCGTGATCGGCACCCCGGCGGCGATGGTGCCGATGAGCGGGACGAGTGTGATGTTACGGTTAGGCGCCGTGGAGCCGGTTTTGCCGATAACGGTTATGGCGCGGGCGGTGTTGGCCCTTTTGATATACCCTTTGCGCTCCAGCGCATCCAGATGCACAGTCACGCCGCGCAGACTGGATATTTCGAAATGATTGCCGATTTCGCGGATGCTCGGCGGATAGCCTTTGTCGTTGACATAGTCGAGAACGAAAGTCAGTATTTTTTCCTGTTTGTCGGTCAGCCCTCTGGTCATAATTCCGATCCCTCCCCTGTACGTATAATAGTTCACGCACTCCCGTCTACTATACACCACAGTATTCCTGTATGTCAAGGGGAAGGAACCGGAAAAACACGCAATTATGTCTTGTACAGAGGAATTTGTTGGTAAATCTGTTCCTGACCTGCGTGGGCGGCGCGACCCTGCCGATTTGTCGCTCGTCAGGCAGCGCGCCGGCTGCGTTTGCGTGGTGCAGTCTTCGTTTCCTCGGCAGGCTTTTCTCTGTCGAAGGCGCGCTGCTCTTCCGCCTGCAGCGCGGTCATGGTCACTCGAAAGGCGTGTTCCAGAGCATAAAAGCCGGGATAGGCCGACAGCACGTCGCGGAATCGGGTATATTCCAAAGAGGCGGCCTGAAAGATTCCCAGCGCCTCGCAGGATTCGCCCATCAGAGCTTTGGTGCGCGCGAGGGCCAGCTGGTCCGCAATCTCTTCATAGATGTCGCTCAGGGTCGTTTCGGTTTGCATAGCACTACTCTCCTGTGTTGAAAGCGGTCTTTCCTGTCGCCTTCACCTGTCCACTCCGGCTGGAAACGTACAGCCGGAAAGGAGAAAAGGGCATGCGGAAAATATTTCCTCCGCCCCTTTCCGGTTGCAGGAGCGGGTTCAGAGTAGGGAGACAGAAAGGGTGCAGAAACGCGATGAACCAGTTCAATGAGGCAGCAACACAGAGTCAATCGAACCCTCCGATGCCCGGTGGTCCGGACAGCATTCGTGCTCTGCCTTCTGGCAGGCGCTACCGCGAACCTGAAGTACAGAGACAGATCGAGGCGCTGCGCTGCTGCAGCCGCGCAGAGTTCCGCCGGCGTATTGCCGTCCGGGACCATACGCAGGCCGGATTCGTCAGCGAGGAAGCCCTTGTCTATTTCGTGCGGGAAAGGCACCTATCCAGCCAGAGCGCGGAGGCTGGGGACCTGATCGAACTGCTGGAAGAGCGCTGTCGTAAGAGGGTGGTGCGGACGCTCATGGACTGGCCGCA
>JAYTGR010000455.1:0-5062 GCA_043733205.1 Chthonomonadaceae bacterium | reverse complement strand
GCCTTCCGCCGGTGGATGACAACCGGGACGTGCGGCCTAGTCTGGTATAAAGGACGTTTATGTTAACGGAACCTGAACTGCTCGCTTTGCTTGGAGATATCGAATCGGACAGGATTGAACTTACTGTCTCAACAAAGGATAACGATAAGTTCTGTATTGCTATCTGCGCGTTCTCGAACGATTTCCCGCAGCATCGGCGTTCAGGTTATCTCATGATTGGAGTGAATAATGATGGCAAGCCCAGCGGACTGACGGTAACGGATGAAATACTGCAGGAGCTGGGAGGAATCCGATCTGCAGGGAACATCATGCCCTTGCCAGCCATCACGGTTCAAAAACATACGATGTCGGATGGAACGGGTGACATTGCCATTGTCGAAGTCATTCCTTCCGATCTGCCTCCTGTTCGGTATAAGGGACAGGTTTGGATTCGAGTTGGACCGCGCCGTGCCATCGCAAGCGAGACGGAAGAACGCCTGCTGTCCGAAAGGCGAACCGCTCTGGCAAAAACCTTCGATGCGCGCCCCTGTCTTGGTTCGACGCTTGCCGATCTCAGTCTGGATCTCTTTCTTGTCACCTACAGACACTTTGCCATCGATGCCGATACCCTGGCGGAGAATCACCGCTCGGTAGAGGAACAACTCTCGTCGCTGCGGTTTTACGACCTTACCAAAAACTGCCCAACCCTCGCAGGCATTCTGCTGTTCGGCTCCAACCCACTCGACGTGCTGCCGGGAGCCTATATACAGTTTATAAGGTTTCGGGGAACGTCCCTTGCGGACGAAGTAAGTTCGGAAAAAACACTTTCCGGCGATCTTCTGACGATACTGCGGGAACTGGACGATTTTCTGCCGCTGCAAATAGAGAGTTATCCCGAAACGGGCAGCGCGCTCCGCGATCGGTTGGTGTCCGACTACCCGTTAGTCGCCCTGAGAGAACTCATCATGAATGCCGTGATGCACCGCCTTTATGAGACGAATGCTCCTGTCAGGATCTACTGGTTCACAAATAGGATAGAGATACACAGTCCGGGCGGTCTGTACGGATTGGCAACTCCGGAGAACTTTCCACGTCAAAACGACTATCGCAACCCGATCATCGCTGAGGCAATGAAAGTGCTGGGGTATGTAAACAAGTACGCGCGGGGCGTTGTACGTGCTCAGGCGGCGCTCGCACAGAATGGCAACCCTGTTCCGACGTTCGATTTGCAGCCGACTGCTGTACTGGCGACACTGTGGAGGCGATCATGAAAACGCTGGCTTTTTTTAATAACAAAGGCGGCGTTGGCAAGACGTCTCTCGTTTATCATCTAGCCTGGATGTACGCGGAACTGGGTGTGAGCGTTGTCGCAGTCGATCTTGATCCACAAGCTAACCTGACGTCTGTTTTCCTGGAGGAAGGCCGCCTGGAACAGATCTGGCCGGATGGGGAACACCGTGACAGTGTGATAGGTGCGATAGCTCCGCTATTAGAAGGAACAGGAGACATCCGTTCTCCCCATGTAGAGGAATTGGACACGAATATAGGTCTCATCGCGGGCGATCTGGAATTGGCAAGAGCAGAGGATGATTTGAGTGACCAGTGGCCCCGTTGTTTGAGCGGAGACGCCCGCGCATTTCGCGTCAGTTCCGCCTTTTATCGTCTCATGGACGATGCCGCCAGACAACGTAAGGCTGAATTGGTATTGATCGACGTCGGACCAAACTTGGGGGCCATCAACCGGGCGGCCGTTATTTCAGCAGATTTTATCGCGGTTCCCCTGACTCCTGATCTCTTCTCATTACAAGGATTGAGGAACCTCGGGCCTACCTTGCGCCGTTGGCGTAAGGAGTGGAAAGCACGAACGGCGGAAGCCTCCCATTTGAGTTTCCCTTTACCGGGTGGAGAAATCCTGCCTGTTGGATATATTGCCTCGCAGCATGTAGTTCGTCAGGATCGCCCTACGATAGCCTACAATCGCTGGATGCAGCGGATACCCAATGAGTACCGCCGATCTATTCTGGATGAACCGGATGATCCAGGGATAACAGTAGAAACGGACCCTTACCGTTTGGCACAGTTGAAACACTATCGCAGTCTGATGCCGATGGCGATGGAAGCGCGCAAACCGATGTTTTTGCTCAAGCCTGCGGACGGCGCTATCGGCGCACATGTCCAGGCAGTACAGAACTGCCACTCCGATTTTGAACACCTGGCGATTACTCTTGCTGAACGCTGCGGTATTGAAATCCCCGCGAAGCCGGGTAAGGGCCAAATCGCGTTGTTTTAGCAGACAGGCTCTGCCACAGGAAACAGTCTATGCAATTTCGTCACATCGCCTTCTGCAGTGTCGCTCTCGACCTGCTATTTTGCAGACCGGGCGTCAGCACAGCACAAACGGCAGTGAAACCGCTTTCGACGCCGGCTGTCCGTGCGTCTGGCGCGGCGAAACCGGTAGATTTCGCTCGGGACGTGCTGCCTGCGCTAAAGGCTTCGTGCTTTCAGTGTCATGGGGTGGCGCGGCAGGAGGGTGGGCTGCGTATGGACAGCCGGACGTTTTTGGTCAAAGGCGGCGTCAGTGGGACGGCGCTCCTGCCGGGCGGTGGGAAGGCGAGTCTGTTGGTGCAGCGGGCACTGGGACGGGGCGGCAAACCGCAGATGCCGCTCGGATTTGCGCCGTTCGGCCTGGAACAGATGGCGAAGCTGACGGCCTGGATAGATCAGGGAGCGGTCTGGCCGGAGAGCGCGAACGCGAAACACTGGGCTTATATTCGCCCTGTTCTGCCGAAGACTCCGATTGTGAAGAACAAAGCCTGGGTGCGCAGTCCCATCGACGCCTTTGTGCTGGCGCGGCTCGAAAAAGAAGGGCTTACACCTTCGCCGGAGGCCGCGAAAGAGACGCTGCTGCGGCGTGTCTCTCTCGACTTAACGGGACTGCCGCCCTCCCCGAAAGAGATCGATGCTTTTGTGGCAGACAAGTCGCCCGCTGCATACGCGAAGGTCGTGGATCGGATGCTGGCGTCTCCGCAGTATGGCGAGCGCTGGGCGCGGCTCTGGCTCGATCTCGCCCGCTATGCCGACACGAACGGCTATGAAAAGGATGCCCGCCGCTCGATCTGGCCGTATCGGGACTGGGTGATCGACGCCTTCAACCGCGATATGCCGTTCGACGAGTTTACGGTCGAGCAGATCGCCGGGGATATGCTCCCGAACGCCACACCCGCTCAGAAGACCGCATCCGGCTTTCACCGCAACACCATGCTGAACGAAGAGGGCGGGGTGGACCAGGGCGAGCAGCGGTGGCTTACGGTCGTGGACCGTGTCAGCACCACCGCTCAGGTATGGCTCGGCACGACCCTGCAGTGCGCACAGTGCCACAACCACAAGTACGATCCTTTCGCGATGAAAGAGTACTACCAGTTCTTCGCCTTCTTCGACCATTGCGACGAACCCGCGCTGGACGTTCTCACCCCGATCCAGGAGCAGCAGAAGAAGAGCCTGCAGACCGAGATGGAGACTCTCGCTACGGAGAGCGCCAATCTCAGGAACGCAGGCCATCCCCCGGCAGATCGTCTCGATACGCTGGAGAAGCGGATCGCGGACATCAAAAAGCAGAGCGACGCCATTCGTCCGGCGCAGACGCTCGTGTTCCAGGAAAAGGCCGACAGCGCGGTGCCTGCGACCTACACGCATATCAAAGGCGGTTACCTGGCCAAAGACGAACGGGTGACCGCGAGCGTGCCTGCGGCGCTGAACCCGCTTCCGGCCGGTCAGCCGGTCAATCGTCTGGGCCTAGCCCGCTGGCTGGTGGACCGAGACAACCCGCTGACGGCACGCGTCACAGTAAATCGTATCTGGGAGCAGCTGTTCGGGCATGGCCTGGTGGAGACCAGCGAAGATTTCGGTACGCAGGGACAGAAGCCGTCTCATCCGGATCTGCTGGACTGGCTTGCCGTACGCTTCGAGACGCCCGCCAATGCGGGCAGCCCTGCCGACTGCGGATGGAGCCAGAAACGCCTGCTGCGGCAGATCGTGCTCTCGGCGACCTACCGGCAGGCGTCGAAGGTTTCGACGTCCCTTCAGGAGCGTGACCCGACGAATCGCCTGCTGGCGCGGGGGCCGCGTTTCCGCATGGAGGCCGAAATGCTGCGCGACTCCGCGCTGGCAAGCGCGGGCCTGCTCAGTCTCAAAATCGGCGGCCCGAGCGTCTTTCCCTTCCAGCCGGAAGGCATCTGGGTCATCCCCTACAATGGAGACCAGTGGAAGATCAGCGATGCGGACGACCGCTATCGGCGCGGCCTCTACACCTTCTGGCGGCGCACTTCGCCCTATCCGTCGTTCCTCTCCTTCGATGCGAGCAGCCGCGAGTACTGCACCGTGCGCCGGATCCGTACAGACACACCGCTGCAGGCGCTGACCACGCTGAACGATCCGGCCTTCTTCGATGCCGCGCGCGGCCTGGCCCGCCGGATGAAATCCGAGGGCGGCGCTGCGACAGCGGACCGCCTTACGTTCGGCTTCCGCGCCTGTGTCGCACGGCGTCCGAAGCCGGAAGAGGTCCGCCGTCTCTTGGCCCTCTACATCAAAGAACTGACCCGCTATCAGGCCAGCCCGAAAGCGGCCCTGTCGATCGCGGGAGGCCCGGCTGCCCAGGCAGACACGGCGGAAATCGCCGCCCTGACGATCGTTGGCAACGTCCTGCTGAATCTCGACGAAACGCTGACGAAGGAGTGATACTGATGAAGAATCCCGAACAGGAAGCGATCTTGAAGGCGATGACGCGCCGTCACTTTTTCCAGCAGGCAGGCTATGGCATCGGGGCGACGGCGCTGGCCGCACTGCTGAACGACGGCATCTTCCCGTCCCGCGCGTCCGCAGACCAGCACGCCGGAGTGCAAAAATTGAAACCCGAACTCTCCGCCGATCCTCTGGCGCCGCGGCCGCCGCACTTTGCGCCGAAGGCTAAAAACATCATCTATCTGTTTATGGCGGGTGCGCCGTCGCAGATCGACCTGCTGGACCCGAAGCCGAAACTGGTGCAGTACAACGGGCAGAATATTCCGGAAGAGTTCATCAAAGGGGA
>JAYTGR010000454.1:0-1704 GCA_043733205.1 Chthonomonadaceae bacterium | reverse complement strand
GCAAAGGCGCGTATGCCTTCGTCAGTCAGAGCGAGATCGATGCGGTGCTGTCGGCGCGTCCGGAAGACCGGCGTGAACTGTTCGAAGAGGCGGCCGGAATTAAGAAATATCGGGTAAAGAAGCGTGAGGCGATGCGCAAACTGGAGAGCGCAGAGGCCAATCTGCACCGGGTGCGCGACATTCTGCACGAACTGGATGCGCAGAGCGAGCCGATGGAGAAACAGGCACAGACTGCACGCCGCTTCATCCTGCTTCAGGAACGCCTGCATGAGATCGAAGTCGGCCTGCTGGTTGTGGAGGTGCAGAAAGCAGACTATGAACTGTATACAGGCAGGACGGAACGGGACGACGATCAAGCCAATCTGCTCAAATTCGACGCGGAACTCGCTCGTCTCGAGCGCGCGTCTGCGGAGGTCGGGGAGAATCTGGCGCGGACCGAAGGCGAGATGGATGCCGCGCAGATCACGCGTCAGAACGCCGTCACGATGGTGGAGCGCACCCAGAGCCGCCTGACTTTGATGACCGAACGGAGCCAGACATCGGCGAAGAACCAGGAGCAGTTCGCGCTGGAACTGCGTGAGCTGGCCGACCGGGTCAGTCGTCTGACCGACAGTATCGCGCTCGACCGGCAGGACTGGGATGATGCAGACACGGAGGAGCGCGCCCACCAGGAAGAGTGGGGGGCGCAGAAGGCAACTCTTGGGGAGCTGGAAGCTGCAGTGCTGCAGGCGGTGCGGCAGGCCGATGCACGGCAGGGCGAACGTACACGCCGCCTGCAGGAGCGTGCAGCCCGCGAAGCCGCTCTCAAAGCAGCCCAGGAGCGTCTAACGGAGCTGACCGCACGATCCGAACGGATGGATCGGGATGCACTCCTGTTGGCCGAGACGCTGCGGGAAGTGCAGTCGCGGGAGGAGCAGGCCCGCGCCCGCCAGGAAGAGCTGACACAAAGCCGCACTGAATTCGCGGTGCTGCGCACTCAGGTCGAAGCGCGTCAGCAGGCCGCGCAAGTCCAGCAGACGGCTGGCAGAACCGCCCTCGATGCAGCACGTCGAACCCACGCAGAACAGTCGGCGCGGCTCTCGACGCTGACCGAGCTGCAGGAGAATCACGAAGGTTTTTACCAGGGAGTGCGGGCTGTTTTGAATGCTGAGAAGCGCGGCCAGCTGCAGGGGCATTTTCGGGCGGTCGTCGATCTGCTGCAGGTGCCCGAACCCTATCGTGTCGCCATCGAGGTTGCGCTGGGAGGCAGTCTGCAGGACATCGTGACGCAGACGGAAGCCGAGGCCAAATCAGGGATCCAGTGGCTGAAGCAGAACCGCGCTGGCAGAGCGACTTTTCTGCCGCTGCCTCTCCTGCGCTCCGGTAACAAGTTCGAACCGGCGCTTGGCCGGGGCGAGACGAGCGCAGTGCAGAATGCGATGGACCTCGTCACCTTTGGATCCGAATACCTTCCTGTGGCGCAGATGCTGCTGGGGCGCGTGCTGGTCGTCACCGACATGGAGCAGGCCATTGCCGCTTCGCGACGCGTCGGCAGCGGATGGAGCAAAATCGTTACGCTGGAGGGTGAGCTTCTGACACCGGGGGGCGCGCTGACTGGAGGATCGCTTCAGGGCAAAGGCGCGCATCTCGTCGGGCGCAAGGGCGAGATGGACGATCTGAAATCCGCTCTGCCGAAGACGAAGGCCGAAGTTGACCAGCTTACCG
>JAYTGR010000453.1:0-1705 GCA_043733205.1 Chthonomonadaceae bacterium | reverse complement strand
ATGCTGGTGCCGGCAATCGTCCCCAGCCATATCGCACGTTTGCGCTGCATCGGCATTTCCCTCCAATGAACTTCCCTGAAACGTTCCTATGCAGCATTGACGGGCCGCTCGTGCCCGTCGTTTCAAAAGTGCGGGGCAGGCAGATCCCCACTCTGAAGAGAAGGTATTTCGGAACGCTGTGGTCAATCTGTTTTGGACAGCGGCATACGCCGCTTGCAGAGAAGAGGATCGACGCCGATAGAATGGAGTTCCGCCCAATGCAGAACGAAAAACCTCATGTTGACTGGATCGTCAAGAGCCCGGTGCAAAATACGAGACGGCCTGTCGGCTGGATCTTCAAGGCCATGCTGGGCGTAGGCTGTGCCTTTGTAACGGCGGCGATTCTCTATCCCGTTTTTGCCGTGTCGCGCGGCGGCTCCCATCGCAGCTGCCTGTCCAACGTAAAACAACTGGGGCTGGCGTTTCAGATGTACGTGGAAGATTATGACGGTCGTTTTCCGCGCTCTGCAGAATGGATGGACTCGACGTATCCCTACAACAAGAATAAAAGCGTCTATCGCTGCCCGTCCCTGCAGGCGACACATCCAAGCGGCTTCGGCTATGCGTTCAATTCCTCTCTTGCCCTTCACACGCTGGACAAAAATAAAACGGCGGCAAAAGTCGTCGTGCTCTACGATGCGAGCGATCTGCTCTGGAATGCCAATGCTCCAGGGAGAGCGGGAATGGCCAACCCTCCCCGGCACCAGGGTGGAAACAATGTCGGATTTGCAGACGGCCATGCCAAATGGCAGAGCCTGATATCAGGAGAGAACTGAGGAAGGGCCTCTACCTTACTCCTTAGTTTTGCCGTCCGGCACGAAGTAAAAACGAAACAGCAGGACTGGCGCTGCAGCGATGCCTTCGATGGTGCCCCCGAGCCAGCCCTGCTGTTTCTGTGCGTCCCACTGGATGCATTTACAGTGATCGGTGGGCAGATTTGTCGCTGCCGTCCGATGTGCCGGTGGCCGGTGGCTTGACTGCATCGCCGCTTATTCGAGAGAGCGGCGCAATGTCCAGGCGCCGCAGCGGCTTTCCGGCTTTGTTCTTGATGGTATGCTCACCGCAGCCTTGTTCGACGTGCATTTTACCGTTCACCGTGATCTCGACACGTGGCGTGGAGGGAGGCAGCGCTTCAGGCGGCAGCTGTCTGCGGAGATCCTCTGTCAGGCGGCCGCACTCCGAATTTCCGACCTTCCGACCGGCTGCGTCGAACACGGTTACGCCGACCTAGCCTCGCACTTTCCAGGAGACTCCGAATTTCCGCCGCCTCCTTATAGGTGAGGCCCTGCGCGGCGACGAGAAGCAGCGCCTCCCGATCCGCCGGATTGAGCTCCGCGAGGGCACGGGTGAGCGTCAGAGCATTGACGACGGCGTCCTCCAGTTGCAGGGTCATTCCGTTTTCGCCGAAGAGCCGTATTCGAGTCCGCGCAGGTGGACCTTCGGCCGGAGGCCCCAAGCGAAGGACTTCAGTCCATCGTGCCCCACGAATGCTCACAGAGGGAAAACCAAATGACACTTTTTGGAACGGAGCAGGAGGGAGGTTCTAGTTTGTCGAAAAGAGGAGTTCATTTCGTCGAATCGGTGGGAGCATTCCTTGCGCTGATTGCGTATTAAGAATCAACGACCGTTGCAGCGACCGCTGCATAGGCTCTGTCAGCACGTATTC
>JAYTGR010000452.1:0-5083 GCA_043733205.1 Chthonomonadaceae bacterium | reverse complement strand
CGCGCACGAACTCCATGCGATGCGCCACGCCCGGAAAGGTGCGGACCGCCTCCGCAATCGCCTCCGGATCCGCACCGACTGCCAGAGCGGCTGCAGCGGCAGCAAGCACGTTCTGTACGCTGTGGCGACCCGACAGGGCAGGGGAGAACTCCCGAATCGGCAGCGTGAACTCCGGCGTCTGCTTCCCCAGCAGCCGCACCTGCACACGATCCTCTGCAGCCCAGGCACCGGGGCCTGCGGCGGGCGCTTCCGCCTGGGTGGTGAACCAGAGGCGTCTGGCGGTCAAGCCGCTCTCTCCAATGCGGCGCACCGTCGGATCGTCGCCGTTGAGCACCGCCCAGTCCTCGGGGGCCTGCCCGGCGAAAAGCCGCGCTTTCGTCTGCGCATAGTCCTCGAAGCCGTCGTAGCGGTTCAGGTGGTCGGGCGTGATATTGGTCAGGACCGCGACGTGAGGCGCGAACCGCTCGACCCACTCCAGCTGAAAACTGCTGATCTCCGCCACCAGGATCGCGCTGCCCGCCTGCCGCTCCGCCTCCGGCGCAAGCTTAGAGGTGCTGAACGCGGCATCCACCAGAGTCCGTTTGATCTCATCGGCGCTGATGTTGCCCGCGACGATCGGGTGCCGTTTCGCCTGCTCCAGCATGGCCGCGATGAGCAGCGTCGTCGTCGTCTTGCCGTTGGTGCCGGTGACGGCGATCAGCGGCATCTCTGCGAGCCGATAGGCCAGTTCCACTTCCGACCAGATCGGGATTCCGCGCCGCACCGCCTCGCGCAGTACTTCCGCAGAACGCGGAACGCCCGGACTGGTGACAGCCAGCTCCGTTTCAGGCGGCAGCGCCTCTTCCACGCCTGCTCCGGCCACAAAACGCGCTCCTGTCGCCGCGATCTCCGCCATCCGCTCTGCGCCGATTTTTGTCAGTGGGCTGCTGTCCGAAAGCAGCACCTGCGCCTGCAGCCGCGTCAGTATTCGCGCCGCCGACACGCCGCTCCGCGCCGCACCGATGACGCTGATACGCAGGCCCTTAAATGCCTCCGCCAAAGACGATGTCGATCTGCCTGCCAGCTTGGTCAATCCTGTTCATCCTGTTCATCTTGTCTAGTTGCGGCCCCAGAGCAGGGCGAGGCCGGTGCAGAGCAGTCCGACGAGCCAGAACCGAGCGACGACCTGGGTCTCGGGCCAGCCGCTCTCCTCGAAATGGTGGTGCAGCGGCGTCCGCCGGAAGACACGGTGCGCTTTGGCATAGTCGAGGCCATGTTTGCGCCTGCGCCACTTAAAGACCGAAACCTGAATCACGACCGAGAGCAGCTCGACCCAGCAGACGAGTGAGGCGACGATCAGGCCAACCTCCTGTTTGCCGAGCATCGCCGCGCCTGCCAGGCCCGCACCGAGCGCCAGAGAGCAGGTGTCGCCCATAAAAACTTTGGCTGGATAGGCGTTCCACCAGAGGAAGCCTGCCAGCCCGCCCGCCATTGCCACAGCGAAGAGCGCCAGAGGCGGATAGATCACCCAGACCAGCGCCGCGAGCGCCAGGCTGATCAGGATCGTCAGGCCCGACGAGAGGCCGTCCAGACCGTCTGTGATGTTGGTCGCATTGGAAAATCCGACCAGGAAAATCGCAGCCAGCACATAGTACATCCAGCCCAGATCGATGGTCCAGGCATCCCGCGCCAGCGCGCTGGTTACGACGGAGGGCGTGAGCGTGACAAAGGTCGTTGTGCCGGAGTGCGCGGTCGCCGCCATCCAGAGCACGAAACCGATCGCGACAAAGAACTGTGCCGCCAGCTTCTCCCGCGCCCGCAGTCCGAGGTTCCTGCCGCGTCGGGCGCTCAGATAGTCGTCGATAAAGCCGATCGCTCCGAATGCCAGCGTCATTCCCAGGAGCGGCAGCAGTGTATAGTCATCGACGGAGTGGCGGTGTTCTCCCCACTGCATAGGCAGTCCGACGCCCAGGACGGTCCCTGTCAGTGCGAAGAGGATCAGCAGGCCACCCATCGTCGGTGTGCCCTGCTTCTTACCGTGAGAAGCAGGAGCGTCTGTGCTGACGTTCTGCTTGGCGTTCAGCTTGCGCAGTATCTCGATCGCCTTGCGGCCCGGCAGGGCGGCAAGCAGAAACGCGACGAAGAACCCGATGACGAGACTAATCATGTCCGCCCTGCACCGCCTCCCCCGTCAGCGCCGCCACGATATGCTCCATCTCCATCGCCCGTGAACCTTTCACCAGAACGGTATCTCCCGCCCGAACCAGTTCTCGAATATGAGCCTTTGCCTCCGCTGTCGTCGCGAAATGCTGCAGCTGTGGCAGCGCCGTCTGCTGCTCCGCCGCATAGAGCTGCGCCCCGCGCACGATCTCCGGCGTCGCCTCCCCGACCGTGACCAGCAGGCGCAGGTGCGCGTCCACCACTTCCGGCCCCAGTTCGAAATGCAGGCCGGCGGCGTACTCGCCCATCTCCCGCATATCCCCGAGCACCGCCACACCGCCCCCCCCCGTCATCTGCATCAGGGTTTTCAGGGCTGCTGTCATGCTCTCTGGCCCTGCGTTGTAACAGTCGTCCAGTACAGTGAGGCCGTCCGCCGTCTTACGAATCGTCATCCGGCCCTCGACGCCCTCCCACACACTCAAAGCAGCGATCGCCTGCGGAATCGGCACCTGCAGCACGTGCGCCACGGCCAGCGCCAAAAGAGCATTGGCAGCGTGATGCGTTCCTATTGCGGAGAGAGGCACGGCATAAACTTCGCCCGCGATCCGAACCTGAAGCGGCTCTGCACCGGAGGTGACCGTTTTCAGCCCGGCCACCTCGGCACTGGAATCGGCCCCGAATCCGCACAAAACTACCCGCGCCTGTGCAGGAACGCGCTCCCGCAGATACGGCGCAAACTCCGACTCCATGAGAACGGCCACGCCGTCGGGGGGCAGGCGCTGCAGCAGTTCCGCTTTGGCCTGCGCGATGCCCTCCCGCGAGCCCACACGCTCGATATGCGCATACCCGATATGAGTGATGACGCCGATAGTCGGCGCGGCGATCTCCGCAAGCCGGTCGATCTCACCCAGCGCACGCATGCCCATCTCGATAATTGCGATTTGATGCTCCTGCCGCAGCCCGAGCAGCGTCAGAGGCACCCCGATCTCATTATTGTAGTTTTTCTCGCTCGCCAGCACGCGGTACTGCGTCTGGAGTACGGCCGCCATCATCTCTTTCGTCGAGGTCTTGCCCACGCTGCCGGTGATCCCGATGACCGGAATATCGAACTGCCTGCGGTACGCGTGCGCCAGATCGCCCAACGCGCGCAGCGTGTCCGGCACGACCAACTGCGTCCCCTCGACACCCTCAACGCGATTCGACACAACCGCAGCGGCGGCTCCTGCTTGGAAAGCCTGCGCCACAAATCGATGTCCGTCCGCATTCTCCCCCTGGAGCGCGAAAAACAGCGAGCCCGCCGTGTTTTGCCGCGTGTCCGTGCAGATCCCAAAAACGCTTGCGCTAAGATCTCCAATGACCTCCGCGCTTAACGCCTCCGCGATCCATGCCAGCGAAACGCCCTGCATAAATTCTGTCCGTTCTCCCAAACCCCATCCCCTTCCCTGATGCGTTCGCTCCGCTCACGCCCCTAACCCCCAGCCCCTTCCCTGATGCGTTCGCTGCGCTCACAGGGAAGGGGTGCCCAGTCCGTTCACGACCTCTTTGTGTCTGCGCCTGTTTCCTGAGCAGGGTCAAGCGCGCTGAGGCAGCTGCGTGTCAGGGCACCCCTTCCCGTGTCGGGAAGGGGCCGGGGGTTAGGTAACCCGGTCAAGTGCGGAGAGGCCGTTGCCAGTCTGGGATCAGGCCTCCATGGCTTCGCGGGCGGCTTCGCGGTCGTCGAAATGGTGTTTGGTCGTGCCGATGATCTGATAGTCTTCGTGGCCCTTCCCGGCGATAAGTACGATGTCGCCTGGGCGCGCCTGAGCGATCGCGAGGGCAATGGCTTTGCGGCGGTCCGGTTCGACATGGATCTCGGCTGTGAGGGTGGGATCGCCGCTGCGGTCCATGCCGGTCAGAATTGCGGCGACGATCGCGTTCGGATCTTCCGTGCGCGGGTTATCGGAAGTGACGATGGCAGTCTCCGCCAGTGTCGCGGCTAGGCGTCCCATGATCGGGCGTTTGGTGCGGTCACGATCCCCACCGCAGCCGAAAACGACGAGCAGGCGCGTCGGCTTCAGCTCGCGGGCGGAGCGCAGCAGGTTCTCCAGGCCGTCCGGGGTATGGGCGTAATCGACGATCACGCTGAAACCCCGGCCGCCTGTCGGAACGGCTTCGAAGCGGCCCGGCACCGGCGGCATTTCAGCGAGCCCTTTCGCGATCGTTTCCAGCGGAAAACCGAGGCGCAGCGTGGCGGCGATTGCCGCCAGTGCGTTTCCGATTTGAAAGGCGCCGCCGACCGGCAGAATGATCGGCAGGCGTGTGATCTTCATACCGTTGTCGTAGACCGCGACGAATCGGGACGCGTCGGGAGCCAGTTCTATCTCCTCGGCGTGCAGGTTGGCGGGATTGTCGGCGGTGGTGAAGGTGATGATATCGCCGCGTGCCAGCGTGACCAGATCCTTGCCCTCCCACTCCGCGACATTGATAACCCCCACGAAAGGCGATTTGTCCGGGCGGGGATAGAGCACGGGATATTCCGAGAACAGCCGCGCTTTCGCCTCGAAATAGGCGTCCATCGTGCCATGAAAGTCCAGATGATCCTGGGTCAGATTGGTAAAAATTCCGGCGCTGAAGGCGATGCCGTCCGTCCGGCCCTGCGCCAGAGCGTGCGACGAGACCTCCATGACGACGGCGTCTGCGCCGCCGTCGCGCATGTGCGCCAGCAGCATCTGCAGCTCATCGGCTTCGGGGGTCGTGTGGCCGCTCGGGATCGGGACGCCGTCGAGTTCCGAGCCCAGTGTGCCGATCGTGCCTGCACGCTGTCCGGCGGCGCGCAGGATAGCGGCTGTCATGCGGGTCGTCGTGGTCTTGCCGTTCGTGCCGGTCACCCCGATCGTCAGCAGCGAGCGCGAGGGATCGCCGTAGAACGCGCAGGCCAGCATGGGCAGTGCGCGCGCGGTATCCG
>JAYTGR010000451.1:0-13112 GCA_043733205.1 Chthonomonadaceae bacterium | reverse complement strand
CGTACATATCACCATCCACGGGAGTTCGATAACCATCACGCCTACAAACATAGGGATTCCAGATGAGGAGTTGGACGCCACACTCGCTCGGCTGCGTCCACGCTACAAGAAGATGCTGGAGAATTTAGCGAAATGAGCGGGAGACCTGTCCGGTTTCTCAGTGTCGCGAACGTTCTCTCGATCCATGCGGACACCATTGCCGAAGAAGGTGGAAGCGCAGGAGTTCGCGATATAGGCTTGCTCGAATCGGCGGTCGCCATGCCGCAGGCCACGTATGATGGCGCGTATCTGCATCCCAGCCTCGTGGCGATGGCGGCAGCCTATCTCTTTCGTCTTTGTCAGAATCACGCTTTTGTGGACGGCAATAAGCGGGCGGCGGCCTTCTCGACGCTGCTCTTTCTTGCGTTCAACGGAATACCCGACGACGCCTTGCCGCAGGAATCCGAATTGGAGCGTATGACCCTCGCAGTCGCCTGTGGAGAGTTGAGCAAGCCAGGAATCACCCTCTGGCTTCAGAGTTTAATGCTGGAATAGAACCTTCCTCTCTATCGGCATCAGAGGTGCAGGGAGCGGTCTATGGCGAGCATCAGGAAGAGCAGGGCGAGATAGATCATGGAGAAGTGGAAGGCGGCCATGGCCTGTGGGCGTTCGGGTTTGAAATAGAGTTTGAGGTTGTAGAAGAGGAAGGCGGCGTTCAGGAAAGCGGCGGCGACGAGATAGATCGCGCCTGTCGTGTGCAGGGCGAGGGGCAGAAGGGTGGTGGCGATGGTCAGCAGGGTGTAGCCGACGATCTGTGTCACGGTCACCTGCGCACCCCGGACGACCGGCAGCATGGGGATGCCGACTTCGGCGTAGTCGTCTTTGATGAGCAGCGCCAGTGCCCAGAAGTGGGCTGGCGTCCATACGAAGATAATGGCGAAGAGCAGCCACGCCATCGGGCTGAGGTGGCCCGCCACTGCCGCCCAGCCGACGAGAGGCGGAAACGCGCCTGCCGCGCCCCCGATCACGATGTTGTGCCGGGTGCGCCGCTTGAGCAGCATCGTATAGACCACGACGTAGAAGGCCAGCCCCGCCATCGAGAGCAGTGCGGTCAGCAGATTGGCAAATCCCCAGAGGAGCGCACAGGAACCTGCCATGAGGGCGACGGCGAACGCCAATGCCTGACGCACGGAGATAGCCTGTGTCACCGTAGGGCGTTTGGAGGTCCGCTTCATCCGCTCGTCGATGTCGCGGTCGTAGATCATGTTCAGCGTGTTCGCCGCGCCCGCCGCCATATAGCCGCCCAGCGCCACCGCCAGAAACAGCAGGGGAGTGACGTGGTGCTGCGCATCGGCGGCGACGAACATCGCCGTTAGTGTTGTGAAGAGCAGCAGGCTGATAATGCGCGGTTTGGTCAGCGAGAGATAGTCGCGCCAGGTTGCGGCTGCAGGCAGGGCCTTCGTGGCCAGTGGAACATTCATGAGACAGGTACCTCATTGCCGAGAGGCGTGACGGACGGAACGGGCAGGAACTGCCCCAGGGCAGCCGCCGACAGCAGAATTAGGTTGATCCAGAGCAGGTCGGCGAGAAACAGGTGGACGATCTGCATCCAGATAGGCGCCCTGAGAAACAGGTTCAGGAAGCCCGCCGCGATCTGGATCACAAACAGCCACACGCAGTAACCAGCGAAGCGCGGCGACTGCAGCTCTGGACGCTGCCGGCCGATCACGCGGCTGAGCAGAATCGCGTAAATTCCCAGCCCCACGGACAGAAACGGATGCAGCAGCCGCAGGCGTACCAGAAAACTGGCGGTGGGCGAAAAATCGGCGCGCAGCCCGTGCATCAGCGTATCGGTGGGGAAAAGCATATCCCCAAGCGCCGCGATATGGCCGCTGACCCCCACGAAGAGCGAAGCGATCAGCAGAGCAGCCAGTGCGGGAACGACCGCGCCTTGGCTGCGGAGACGCAAGGGCGGGTTGCCTTCGCTCCACCAGGCTGTGAGCGTCAGCGAAGCGACCAGCAAAAAAGTATTGACCAGATGCATCGAGTCGGCTATCGCGCGGTAGACGGAGGGATTGTGGGCGACCAGTTTGTACAGCACCAGCACCGCCCCGATCAGCGCCTCCGAAAAAGTGAAAGCGAAACAGGCCACCGAACCGGCCCGCGCCTTATGACCCTTCGGGAAAAGCCGGAAAGCGAAAACCAGCTGTGCAAGGATCAGCGGAATGACCACGCCTGTGGAGAGCCGATGCGCGTACTCAATCGCCTGCGGAGCCTTGATCACTGCCGGAACCAGGGCACTGCCGCACAGCGGCCAGTGCGCGCCGCAGCCGTCCCCGGAAAAAGAGGCCCGCACGTACGCTCCCCACAGAATGACCGCTAGGTTATAGATCAAAACTCCCCAGACGTACCGGGAGAACCGAGTGACGTTTATAGCCCTCTGCTGTGCGCGGCCCTGCATGACGCTCTCTTCACCCGATGGTAGGAACTGCTGGATGTGCATCTGCCTCACTCCGCCCCAAATCTTGACTCAATTGTACCTCAGAATCAGACATTGTGCGTTTTTTCTCAATCTGTTTCGCGTGACGCCTTCTCTGCTTTATTATACGAATGGCCCGCCTGAAAAAACCGCGTGTCGGGCTGCATAGTGTATACTAAATAGAACGCCCGCATCTTCGGAGAGAGATTTTTGGAACAACCGATCTATCAGGTGGATGCCTTCACTGACCGGCCGTTTGCAGGGAACCCAGCTGCCGTCTGCCCGATCGAGACACCGCACTCGGATGCCTGGATGCAGGACGTAGCGGCGGAGATGAATCTGGCCGAGACCGCCTTTCTCCTGCCACGGGGCGACGGCTGGAACCTGCGCTGGCTCACGCCGGTGCTGGAGGTCGATCTATGCGGACACGCCACGCTGGCCGCCGCGCACATTCTCTGGGAGACCGGCCGCCTCGCGCCCGATGCACAGGCCCGCTTCTACACCCGGAGCGGCCTGCTCACCGCCGACCGACAGGGCGACTGGATCGAACTCGACTTCCCCGCCGAACGCGAGACTGCAACGGAGGCCTCGCTGACGCTCTTCACCGCGCTGGGCATACAGCCCCTCTATGTCGGCAGGAACCGCTTCGATCTGATCGCAGAACTGGAGGACGAGGCGGCAGTCCGCGCGCTCAAACCCGATTTCGCGCAGCTCGCCCTGCTGCCAGTGCGCGGCGTCATCGTCACGGCACGAGCCGACAGCCCCGATCACGATTTCGTCTCCCGCTTCTTCGCCCCGCAGTGCGGCATTCCGGAAGACCCTGTCACCGGCTCCGCCCACTGCTGTCTTGGCCCATTCTGGAGCGCCCGTCTGAACAAAACGGAGCTGTCCGCGTTCCAGGTCTCTCCGCGCGGCGGCCATGTCCGGGTCAGTGTGCGGAACGAGCGTGTTCTGCTCAGCGGCCAAGCCGTGACCGTTCTGCGCGGTGCGCTCACCTCTGCGGCGTCGTAGCCCGGCAGTGAATTACCGTTCTCAGAACGGGATTTTAATCCTGCTGCATACCCTGAAGCGCCTTAACCTGCGGTGATCTGGGCCATCAGAACCTCCGCGTCTACGATCTCGTAGCGGTAGCCCTGCTCCGTCAGGAACAGCTGGCGGTGCGTAGCGAACTCCTGATCCCGAGTCTCTTTGGTCACCAGCGCATAGAAGTGGGCGATGCTGCCGTCGGATTTCGGACGCAGGATGCGCCCCAGCCGCTGCGCTTCCTCCTGTCGAGACCCGAACGTTCCCGAAACCTGAATGGCCACATTCGCATCCGGCAGGTCGATGGAGAAGTTGGCGACCTTCGATACGATCAGGCGCTTGATCCTGCCTGTGCGGAACGCCTCGTAAATCTGCTCCCGCTCCCGCTGCGGCGTCTTGCCTGTGATGACCGGAGCGGCGAAACGCTGCGTGATGCTCTCCAGCTGGTCCAGATACTGCCCAATGACCAGTACGTTGTCGTCTCGATGCTTCTCGAACAGCGCCGCGATGACCTCCTCTTTGCGGGGATTGCAGGAGGAGAGGCGGAACTTCTCGCGCGGGTCGGCGACAGCATACTCCAGGCGGCCGTCGTCGGCCATCGGAATACGCACCTCGGTGCAGATCGCGGTGGCGATCCAGCCCTGTTTCTCCAGAACCTTCCAGGGCACATCGGCTTTTTTGGGCCCGATCAGCGAGAACACGTCGTCTTCGCGGCCATCTTCACGCACCAGCGTCGCGGTCAGGCCCAGACGCCGTCGTGCCTGGATCTCGGCGGTGATGCGGAAGACTGGTGCGGGCAGTAGGTGTACTTCATCATAGACGATGAGGCCCCAGTTCTGGCGGTTGAACAGGTCGAGGTTCAGATAGCCGTCCGCCTGCTGCTTCGAGTCCTTGCCCAGCGCGACCGCCTCTTCCCAGGGCGCTGCCTCCTCCTCCGGAACCTCCCCAATCGAGTCGATGTCCGCAATAATGGCGGCCGTGCCCTTTTTGCCCTTGCGGGGTTTGTTAGGATCGCGCCGCACCGTCAGCACCTGATAGGTAGCGATGGTAATGGGTTTGATCTCTTTGCGCTCGCCGCTGTATTCGCCGATCATATCCGCTGTGATATTGGTCTTATCCATGATCTCATCGCGCCACTGGTGCGCCGCCGTGATGCCGGTGACGATGATCAGCGTCATCAT
The DNA here is from genome assembly GCA_043733205.1 of Chthonomonadaceae bacterium. Lineage (GTDB taxonomy): Bacteria > Armatimonadota > Chthonomonadetes > Chthonomonadales > Chthonomonadaceae > JANXLO01. Next base: position 8,450 of record JAYTGR010000451.1, on the reverse strand, counting down.
CTGCGCTTTGACCATGCTCTGAATGCCGATGATCGTTTTGCCCGCGCCGCAGGGCAGGACCAGCACACCGCTGCCGCCCGTCGCCGAGCCGTTCTGCCAGAACGCGCCAGCCGCGTCCTCCTGATAAGGACGCGGCAGAAACGGCTTGCCGTGCAGTGTCACTTCGCGCAGGCGGATGTCCAGCGCATCGCCCTGTGTATAGCCTGCGAGGTCTTCCACTGGGAAGTTGAGTTTCAGGAGCGCCTGTTTGACTCGGCCGCGCTCCAGCAGGGGAATCTCGACGGTGCGGGCATCGATCGACGCCAGAAGATATTTCTGGACGGTCTTGTTGTGCTTGATCTCCGTCATCAGCAGATTGTCGTCGGCCTGAAGATAGAGGCTGCCGTCCCGCATAAAGAGTTTGAGACGTCCGTAGCGGCCCACATAGTCACGAATATCGTGGAGGATGTTGCCTGGCACATCGTACTTGCAGTACTCCTCCAGCACCCCGACCATATCTTCGGCCGACATGCCCGCCGCCCGCGCATTCCAGAGGGAGAGCGGGGTCAGGCGATAGGTATGGATGTGTTCTGGACTTTTGATGAGTTCGCAGAATCCTGCCAGTTGGTCGCGGCACTCTTCGTAACGCGCGTTGTCCACTTCGAGCATCACGGTTCGATCGGACTGAACGATCAGCGGGTTCTCGGGGTTGTATGCCATACGGGGAAAAGTCTCCTTCTCTCGATTACGGAAAGAACATTTCAGTGTACCCGAAATCCCCTGCCCGCCGTGAATCCGGGTCTTCACAGCGGGCAGGCCCTCTTCCAAAATCGGAAGAGGGCCTGCGGTCACGTTTCACACAGAATCAAGGGGTTCTCACTACCTTAATCCTTAAGAGCTAATCGAGAGAGGCTGCACTACTGCTCGCAGCGCAGCAGGCCGTAGACGACGCCGTCGAGCAGAGCCAGCCAGCTGGCTTCGATGACGTTGGTCGAGACCCCGATGGTGCTCCACGACTGTTCACCGTCCGCGCTGTCGATAATGACGCGTACTTTCGCCGCCGTTCCTTCCCGCGTGTTGACGACGCGGACCTTGAAATCGGTAAGTTTGATCTGCGCGAGTTCCGGATAGAACTCGGCCAGCGCCTTGCGCAGCGCGCCGTCAAGCGCATGCACCGGGCCGTCGCCCTCTGCGACTGTCAGCCGCTCCTGGCCGTCCACCACGATCTTCACGGTCGCCTCGGTGATGGACTCCTCGTCCTCGCCTCGCTTCTCCACGATACAGCGGAAGCCTTTCAGCTCGAACAGGCGGCGGTAGGTTCCGACCGACTGCTTCATCAGCAGTTCGAACGAGCCTTCCGCACCCTCATAAGAGTAGCCTGCATGCTCGCGCTCCGTGATGAGTTTCAGCAGTGCGCGGGCCTCCGGCGACTTGCGGTCGAGGGCAAAGCCGAACTCCGATGCCTTGCTCGCGATGCTGCTGCCGCCTGCCAGTTCGGAAACCAGAATACGGCGCACATTGCCAACCAGATCCGGCTCGATATGCTCGTAGCTTGCGCCCTTCAGCACCGCATCGGTGTGCAGACCGCCCTTGTGCGCGAACGCGCTCTTGCCGACGTAGGGGCGGCGCGTGTCGGGTGTCAGGTTCGCCACTTCGTCCACATACTGCGAGAGGCCGGTCAATTGTTTGACCGAGTCGGGCAGCAGGCAGTCGAAACCGAGTTTCAGGCGCAGCGCCGCGATCACTGGGATCAGGTCGCAATTGCCGCACCGCTCGCCATAGCCGTTGATCGTGCCCTGCACCTGTATCGCGCCTTCGCGGATCGCGGCCAGCGCATTGGCGACTCCGCACTGCGCATCGTTGTGTGTGTGGATGCCAAGCGGTGTATCGGGGAACAGGCCGCGCACAATGCGCACAATCTCCGCAAGTTCGTGCGGCAGCGTGCCGCCGTTCGTATCGCACAGTGCCAGCCTGTCCGCCCCAGCATCCGCTGCTGCGCGCAGGCACTGCAGTGCATAATCGGGATTTTGCTTATAGCCGTCGAAGAAGTGTTCGGGATCGAAAATGACGGTCTTATCCTGCTGTTTCAGATAGAGGACCGTGTCGGCGATCATGCGAAGATTCTCTTCCAGCGTGGTCTTGAGCGCGACTGTGACATGGATGTCCCACGACTTTCCGACGATCGTTACGACGGGGGTTGCGGCGGCCAGCAGTTTCTGCACCTGGGAGTCGTCTTCGGCCCGGATATCGGCCCGGCGCGTGCTGCCGAAGGCCGCCAGGCGCGCATGACGCAGCCTGACCGTCTTCATGCGCTCGAAAAACTCTTCGTCCTTGGGATTGGAACCCGGCCATCCGCCTTCGATGTAGTCCATCCCGAACTCGTCGAGGCGGCGCGCAATACGAATCTTATCTTCGACACTATAGGAAATGCCTTCGCCCTGCGAACCGTCGCGGAGAGTTGTGTCGTAGATTTCGATGCGCTGTCGCTGCGCGTTTGGCGTCTTCACCAGAAATTTCCTTTCTTACATCACTTCTTAACATCACTATGAGAGCCTGAAACGATTGCCTGATAGGGTTCCTATTATACCATGTCTCAGGTGGGCATCTTCGTTTAGAGATAGAGCGCAACCATCTGACGCCAGCAGCGGGCGCGGTGCGCCTCGCCCTGCCACACATAGCAGCGGTGAGGAACCTTCTGCACTTTGAGCGCCATGTGCATCTGATGATTGTTCTCAAGAAAGAGATCTTCTTCGCCAATGACGAGGGTGATGTCTACATGGCGCAGGTCATCCAGAAGAACCGGATCGGTCAGGCGGGGCAGGAAATGAGAAGGGTTGTTGAAGTAGAGGGTCTGATCGTAGTAGCCGTCGAACAGGTCGCGATAGGGGCCAGGCGCGAGGGTCAGATCGTGCGGCCGCTTAGGACGAGCACTTTATGAAACAGATGGGGGTATTTGAAGGCGATATTGGCAGCATGATAGGCACCAAGACTGCAGCCGTGTACGCCGAGAGGCGGACCGTGGTTTTTGTACTGGGAGAACGGCAGCACCTCAGAAAGGATATAACTTTCGTACTGCAGATGCCGCCGCATTCGCGCCGCCGGGGGGATGTTGGTGCAGGAGAGGCTTTTGGCATCGACGCTGTCCATGCAGTAGAGCTGCAGTTCGCCTGCGGCAATCCGGGGCTGGAGGCTCTCCACCAGGCCCCAGTTCTCATAATCGTAGAAACGGCCTCCCCGCGTCGGAAAGACCAGGACACGCATGCCCCCGCGCCCGAAGACAAGCAGTTCCATGTCTCGGCAGAGGCGCGGGCTAAACCATTGCATAACCGATTCCTCTCAGCCATATTCTCTCCGAACCGCCGTTCATTTCTGCAGCGCACAGAGCTTTTGCTCCCTTATGACGCCTGCGCCGCCGAAACCGTTCCCACCTTTCCTCTCGGCACAGCCTGCCCCGGCCTGGCCGCGCCGAGAGGAAAGAGACGCAGACAGGCCCGTGCAGGTGGAAATGCACGGGCCTGTCTGCAGAATCATGGGGTTATCACCCGTTTCTTGTCACCGTGGTCCGGCGATGCGGAAGGCGGGATCGAGGCTGACGGACAGTTGTTCGGTGGAATAGACATAGGCACCGTCCAGATGCCATATCACGATATTGCCGTTGGAGTCGCGCAATACCACATCCGGGCGGCCATCGCCATCGAAATCGGCGATCGCTTCCACATGAAACCCAGCCTGCGGAACCGCAGAGACCGCCTCTCCGCCCACATACTGAACGCCGTTCATGTACCAGAGCACCAGTACGCCCGAGTTCGTGTTTTGAAAGAGCAGATCCGTCTGACCATCGCGGTTGAAATCTCCCACCCCCACGACCTGATAGCCGGCTGCCGGAACCGCATCAAGCGCCCCACCGCCGATAACCGTGCTTCCATCCATGAACCAGACAGCGATCTGATTGGTGGTCTGGTTCTGAAAGACGATGTCGGGTTTGCCGTCTCCATTGAAGTCTCCGATACCGACCACCGTATAGCCGCTCGCAGGCGTCAGCGCCACCAGACCTCCTCCGAGGAGCGTCGTGCCGTTCATATACCAGAGGGCGATCTGACCGGTCCGACGGTTCTGGAAAACATAGTCCGGCTTGCCGTCACCATTGAAATCTCCGCTGCCGACGACCTGATAGTCGCTGTCCGGCACGCTCGGAACGAACGCGCCGTTCTGCACGACGGCATCGTTTTGAAACCAGTCGGCGATCTGGTTCGATGCGATATTCTGCAGGATCAGATCGGACTTCCCGTCGCCGTTGAAGTCGCTGCTGCCGAGCGCCGTTTTCACGGCGGCCGCCAGCTGGAAGCCGAGCGCGGCATGCGTCGCGAGATTGGGATGAATGCCGTCGTAGGACTGGGCCGTACCGCCTGGGATCTGTACGGTAAGGCCGGTCTGTGCGGTCGGCCCGAGGTCGAGGAGGCCGAACTTCGTATCGGTCGGGTGGGCGAGGAGGTACTGCATGTAGGCCGACTGCAGAACCTGCTCCTGGAAACCCCCGAACGGAACAAGCAGGAAGATCTGCGTGGAGGGCATGAAGTTCCGTATCTGCTGCATCCAGGCCAGGGCGTTTGCGGCTACCAGCCCAGGGTCGGATCCGCCAACGGAATCGTTCGTGCCCATATTGACGATGACATAGTCCGGCGCCAGGCCGCCCGTCACCAGCGGGAAACGCGGCGTCTGCGCATAGTAGAGCGAAAAGGCATCGCCAAAGAGGGGAACGTCGGTAGTGGTAACGGTATTGTGGGTCCATCCCTGTCCGGCGTTGCCCACGATCCCATACTCTGCATTGAGAAGGCGGGCGCAGGTGACGGCGTAGGTCTGAGTGGCATCGTTTGCCGGCGTGGCGCCAATCCCTTCGGTGATGCTGTCTCCGTAGAAGAGGATCCGTTTGGGGCGCAGTCCGGCGGGAGCAGAAACGGTCACGCCCGGATCGAGTGTCATTCCGGTGATTCGCAGCGACTCGGGCGGCGCCAGATACCCGCCCAGCACAACGGTTGTTTTCGACCAGCGGTCCTGATGAATGTCGGAGGAGACAAGCCAGAACTGCACGGTGTGTGCCCCCGTGCTCAGACCGGCCGCCAGCGTGAGCCGGGCGTCGGAGAGAGTCAGGGTATGCACCGGAGAGAGGGTGCCATCGATGCGCCACTGCACGGCCAGAGAGGTTGTGCCGCCTGCGGACGGTATGCCGTTCATATCCAGATCCAGCACAGCCTGGGTGCTGTTGGCAAAGCTCAGCGTGAAATAGGCACCGGGCTGATTGGTGACGATCTCGTTCATGCTCACGTCAGGGCCGATCAGGCCGCTGCCCGGATTGTCGATGTGGACCGTGCCTGGGACATTCCAGTTGAACGGACTGAAAAACCAGTTGGCGCTCGATACCGGCACCACGACGCTTTGACCATACAGGGTCTGAGGGAGGGAGAGAAGGGAGAGGAGGACAATCCACAATCCATAGCGCAGTCGCATTGAAGCCTTTCCGGCGTAATTTGCCCAGCGTTCTGGGCATAATTCGCCCAGAGTCTTGCAGGAATACCATTAGGGTAACAAGCACTCTGAAAGTAAACTATAGTCGAGGCAGCACACATAACGAGAACATTATACCGAGTCAAGGGCAAAAATTTCGCTGTGTGTGCATGTGTTTCGGGCAGCACAGGGAACTATTCAGGCAGAAATTGCGTGCATGCGCAGCGCCTCCACGGTTTCGGACGTGTGACGAGCAACAGCTTGTACAGAGCGATCCGGATGATTAAAGAGTCAAGGAGTAATCACTTGACCTGCGAGTTCCAGATCCCAAAAAAGCTTTATGGGTGAGCAGGCAGGTATCCGAAGCTGCCAGGGCGAATGAACTCCTTGGTATTGGCCCCAGGCGTTCCTTCTTCAATCCGGCACGCGAACAGGTACCTCGTGCTGTGCGGAATCGCCGTTTCTTGTGGGGTTCATAAATCGAGGAGGATCCTGTGACAAACACAATTTCGCGGCGCGGACTGCTGGCCGGAGCGGCGGCCATGGTGGCCGCACCGACCATCGTTTCCGCTTCCGCGCTGGGCCGACAGGGCAAGACGGCTCCCAGCAAAAAAATCACTATCGGCGTCATCGGCGTCGGCTATCAGGCGCGCGGCCACGTGAACTATCTGGTGCGCAACGACGATGTGAAAGTCCTGGCGGTCTGCGATGTCGATACCACGCGCCGCGAGAACGCCAAGAAGATCGTCGAGGACTGGTACTCAAGCGATAAAGAGTACAAAGGCTGCTCGGCCTACAATGATTTCCGCGAACTGATCGCGCGTAAGGACATCGACGCCGTGCTGATCGGCACTCCCGATCACTGGCATGCCCTCGTGGCGACTGCGGCCATGCAGTCCGGCAAAGACGTCTACTGCGAGAAGCCCCTCACGCTGACCATTGCGGAAGCCAAGCTTCTGATCGACTGCGCTCACAAACATAAGCGTATCCTGCAGACAGGCAGCCAGCAGCGCTCCTCCAAAGAGTTCCGGACGGCGTGCGAAGCCGTACGCAACGGGCGTATCGGCAAAGTGAAGCAGGTCTATGTCGGGGTCGGCGCAACCAGCCGCCCGTGCGATCTGCCTGGCGAACCCCTGGAACCGGGCCTCGACTGGAATATGTGGCTTGGGCAGGCGCCGGATCGCCCGTACAACTCGATCCTCAGTCCGCGCGGCATCCATAACTTCTTCCCCAACTGGCGCAACTATCGCGAATTCTCCGGCGGCATGATGACCGACTGGGGCGCGCACCACTTCGATATCGCGCAGTGGGGACTGGGAATGGATGAGAGCGGCCCCATCGAGATCACTCCGCCCACCGATCCCAAGGCTGAACACGGTCTGCGCTACCTCTATGCCAACGGCGTCGAGATGTTCCACAACAACTTCAAAGACCCCGACGGCATGGAGCGCGATGGCGTCCACTTCATCGGCGAAAGCGGCACCGTCCATGTCAATCGCGGTCAGCTGGAAAGCTGGCCTCCCAACATCGTCACCGATCCGCTGGGCGCGTCCGAGAAGCCGCTTTACAAGTCGTCCAACCATCAGCAGAACTGGATCGACTGTATCAAGAGCCGCGAAAAGCCCATCTGCGATGTGGAGATCGGCGCGCGCTCCGCGACAGTCTGTCACCTCGGCAATCTGGCCTACTGGCACGGCCGCACCCTGAAATGGGATCCGGCGAAGTGGCAGTTCGTCAGCGACCACGAAGCCGACACCTGGCGCGACCGCGAACGCCGCTCCCCCTGGAAACTCCCCAAGGCTTAAACGCCTTCGAACCGCACAACAGCCCGGCCAAGAAATTGGCCGGGCTGTTGTGCGAAAAACTAAGATCCTAAACGGGCAAGTGGAATTACGACTTGTCTCCGTAGAGCACCTGAATGTAGTTGATCTGACCTTCGTGGTAGCACATGTTCCAGTACAGGAAGTTCGCCAGCTCGGCCCAGTTGATCTCCTTGTTGAAAAAGGGCTCGGTAAACCTTTCCGCCAGGCGTGTGGCCGAACAGGCTTCGACAGCAGAGGCCAGCGCCTCGGTGCCCTGCTTGAACGCCGCAAGAACCTTCTCCCCGCTGTCCAGAGTGGCCTTTTGCGCCGCGTAGGCATCCCAATCCGGAGCCGGAGCCGTGTTGGACCGGAAGCTGGCAGCGATCACGCCATTCAGCAGACCGCACTCGATCATCTGATCGAGGGCATCACGACCGACATTGCCCTCTGCCTCCGGATGCCAATTCTGACGGTCGGCGGGCATTTTGGCCATCGCCTGTTCCAGATCCGCTCCGGCCTTACGGAGGTTGGATGCGAGAAATACGGACAGGTTGATTTCGCTCATGGATCGGCTCCTTCTTCCCTGCGCTCGCGCGGCGCAAAGAATCTAAGTTATGTTCTGCATTAGAAGTTTGCGCTCTCTCACGGTATCGGGGCTGCTGCAGTCCTATCGCCTCATCGACAAACAAGCATTCGGCGCGCAGGGTATGGAATCCTTGCAGGATCGTGTGCTTTCAGGGTCATTTAGTTTTCGCCAACGAGCCGTATTCGAGTCCGCGCAGGCGGACCTTCGGCCGCAGTCCTCAAGCGAAGGATTTTAGTCCATCGTGCCGCGTGAACGCTCGCAGAGGAAAAACCGAATGACCCTGGTGTGCTTTGAGGAACTACAGGTCGTGCAGCACTTCGGCCCATGATTTCGCTTTCACGACACGCAAGCCGATCTCCTCCAGAACCTCCAGAGACTGGATCGCCTCCAGCTTCGCAAGCGTCTCCGCATCCGGTGGGCCGAACAGGGCAGTTCCCTGCCTTAAAAGCATACGCCGCTCTCCTCTTGCTTCTCCTCTCGCTTCTCCTCTCGCTTCTCCTCTTGCTTCTCCGATCTCGTTCAGGTACTCGGCATAAGACTGCATGGCAACCTCCTCCTGCGCGTCATGAAACTTCGAGCGT